>CALRDY010000025.1 GCA_943355045.1 Candidatus Nomurabacteria bacterium
TGCGTACGCTAGTGCTGCTTACGACACGGCCAAGAGCACCGCTCTTTCCGCCGGTAAATCAGAATTCCAAGCGACCGAGGCGGCCGCCGCGGCTTCCCGTGCTGCAAAAGCCGCTGCTCTTGCTCGTGCGGCAAATGCCACCACAGAAGCTAATGCCGCGAAAGCCGCTGCAAAGTCCGCTGCTTTCGCAAAAGCGAAAGCAGCCAATGCCGGGAATTCCTTCCTCGGCGTTGCTCCCGGAGACCCGTGCACCAATGAAGATGGCACTACCGGCACCATCAAGACGCCGGGCTCGGTTATCTTGGCGGGTCTTAATAAAGCGCTTGGTGGACAGCAAGACAATGTTGTTCGTATGGGTAATGTCGGCCCGCAAATCAATCAGATCTTGAGCAATGTCGCAGTCGTCCTAAGGACGGTAAACTTCGCGACGCAGATTCTCGGCGGCCCCGGCTCAAACGGCCTTTTCGGAGTCAATCAGCCGTCCGGAGCAAATGGGATATCCCCGCTCCGGCAATATGTGGAATCTCCTGGCAATTTGGGCGTTACCAACGCATCTGTCACACAGAATGCAGCAACGCTTTCATTGTCCGGTTCCGACATGTTGAGTCGCGTAGCGCAATACGAGTCGGCGGTAAATGTCATTGCTGCTGCGGCAAATACGGCATCAACGAGTGTCGCGTCCCTCATAAGCTACTGTACGGATCAGCAGCAAATCGCCTCAAACACGCTATCGGCCACCGGAAATTCGATTGACCTAGCAAATCTTTCGACTTTTGCGAGCACGAGCGCTACCCAGATAACCGCTGCGCAGAACGCGCTCACGATAGACATAGCTCCGGTATTCGCTAGTGTGAATATCGCCTCCACCACCATCGTGGCTGCTCGCACGATAGTGCAGAAGATACAGACTGAAATGAATTCGGGCGACGGAGGGACCGCATACACGGTCGATATACAGAAGCTTCAAACTATGCCGCCGTCGACTGTCGACTTAGCAGATGCGCAACAGGGAGCGATAAAGCCCTCGGTCACGATGTCGACCGCGAATCCCTCAGGCTCGCTCAATGTATCTGGAAGTTCTATTACCGATCAAATGGGTCTCATCAGCACGAATGCGACAGCGCTCCGCTCGGTCTGTATCGCGCCGGCACCGACGCCAGTAGCGGCTCCAGAGCCGACTCCTTGATATGCGACGTTTTTTCACTACATCTTTCATCGTTCTCTCACTCATCATAGGCGCGGCGGGCGCTGCACCCGCCGCGCATGCGCAAACCTGCACGACGACAGGCTGCATACCGGGCGAAGTCGATGGCTTCAAGGGGTGCGTGTATGAAGACAACACTACGAAATTCTGCCCCGAATCTGCCGCCGCAGCCGCCTCTGCCGCAGCCGCTCAGCCGGTCATTTCCGCCGAAGATGCCGCGAAAACTTCCGCCAACACGCCCGCTTCGCTCTCCGCCGACGACAGCGCCGTCATGGCCTCCGTGATGAGTTTCTTGATGAGTATCTTCGCGTGGCTGGTCGGCGTCGCGATGGTCACGCTCGATATTGCAGTGCTTCATACTGTCGTCCGGATGGGGGAATACGTGCATAATCTCGACGCCATCGGCGTCGCGTGGCGCATCTTCCGCGACATCGGCAATATCGCGCTCATATTCGGCTTCCTCGCCATCGGCATCACTACCATATTGGACGTGGACTGGTACGGCGGCGGGAAGAAGATGCTCCCGATGCTTATCGTCGCCGCCGTTTTCCTCAATTTCTCTCTTTTCATATCCGAGGCGGTCATTGATACGGGCAATCTCTTCGCGACCCAATTCTACACGCAGATCAACGGAGGCGTCCCGGCCGGAAAAAAGGACTCGATCCTGAACGAAACCATCTCAAGCAAGATCATGTACCAGCTGGGGCTTACGAAACTGTATGGCGCCGCCCTCGACACGAACTCAAATGTGTTTAAGGGCCGCAATGTCTCGTTCGTCAGCATACTGGGTATCCTGCTCTTCATCGTCGCAGCATTCGTGATGTTCTCGCTCGCTTTCATACTCATCGCGCGTTTCGTCTATCTCATCTTCATCATCATTACCGCGCCCATCGGCTTTGCGGGACTTGCGGTACCGCAGCTCAAGGGCCTAGCGGATAAATGGTGGAAAGGTCTTTTCGATCAGACCATCACGGCGCCGGTACTGCTTCTCTTACTCTACATCGCGCTCGCGGTCATTACCGATGCGAATTTCCTCAAGATGGGCGCCCCGATGGATTTCTTCGGATTCTTTCAAAAAGGGACCGGCGAACTCAATTTGCCCGGCTTCGCGAGCTCGATCCTCTCATTCCTCGTCGCAATGGGCCTTCTCCTTGCGGTTACCATCTCGGCGAAAGCGCTCGGTGCCTTCGGCAGCGAATGGGCGACCAAAACCGCCGGCAAGCTTTCCTTCGGCGCGACGGCATGGGCCACGCGCAACACTGTCGGTCGCGGGTTTCAGCGCGTTTCGAACGCATCGCGCGGTAGACTTGGTGGGGGCAAATTTGAACGTTTGGTTGCAGGAACATTTGATCGTGGCGCGAAAGGGAGTTTTGATGTGCGTGGTGCTACCATCGCCGGCGGGCTGAATAAAGGTCTTGGCATTGATGCTGGCGAGGCACAGAAGGGTGGTTATCGCGATGCGCGAGACAAGTCGGTCAAGGCGCATCAGGAGTATGCGAAGTCTTTGAGTGAAGCCATCGATGAGCGCAAAGCAAAAGAAGTCATCGGAGCGATGGCGACTCGTGCTGCTGCGGAAGAGACATTCAAAAAGGGCGGTGGGGAAGACTTCGAAAAGAAAATAAAAACGCAAAAAGAGGAGATTGAGAAGCTCAAAAAACAACAAGAGGAAAATGCAAAATCAACACTCATTGGTCCGGCAAGAGAAGCAAGAGACAGGAAGACAAATGAAGATCTTGAAGCGGCGAATGCGACCCTTGGGACGCTCACGGCAGATTTTAAGAATATAAAAACTCCTCTCGAGGATGCGCAAAGAGTCGAGAAGGAAATTGGCGCAAGCATTTCTAAAGAAAAGAAAGCGGCTCAGAAAGCGTATGCTGCGAATATTGAGAATTTCCCTAGCGGTCTCCTGTTCGGCCCTGGCGGATCGATCGCGGCAAATGAGATTTTCAAGAAGGTACTGAAGAAGCAGACGAAAGAGGAGGAAATACTTGATGCTTTCAAAGCGTCTATTGCGAAAGCAGAAAAAGCGGAGTCGAAGTCGGAAGAAAAACCTAAAGAAGAGAAGGCGTCCTAAGTGATTATCTTATGAACCCAGTCCAACCAGAACCGACATTTGACGAAAGCGTGAAGCAGGTCATGCAGACTTTGCCGCCGGTCGTGCGCGCTTATCTTTCACAAGGGAAGTACACGCTCGTTGCGAAAAGCTTGATGGCAAAGTACGGACTTCGTATCGATCAGGGAGGCGTTCTTGAACGGGAGATTATGCTGCTCTTGATGGGTATCGAGAGTCCGACCGAATTCATGCAGGCGCTCGCCGAGGAGGCGCGACTCGACCAGAAAGTGATTACGAGCATCGTGCAGGATATCAACGCGCAGATTTTCGTGCCGTTGCGGGAAGAAGAGAGGAAGGGAGGGGTAGGGAGTCTGATGCCGACAGCTCCAACTGTCCCTGCTCAGTCATCAGCGCAACCCGCGAGTCATTTTCATTTGCAGAATAAGATCAACCCCCCAGCGCGCCCGGCGCAGCAGCCGTCTCCGGTCAAACCGCTCGTCAGCGTCCTGCAAGGGAATCCTCCCGCTCGTTTTGCTCAGCCGTCGCGACCGGCCATCGCAGCTCCAAGCCCAGTGGCAAGCAACACCTTGCTCGAGGATCATGAAGAGTCGCACATCGAGTTCAGCAAAACTTCCACTCCTTCGTCTCCAATGCCGATACAAAAGGCGCCAGCTCCGCAGAGTCCTCTCGGCGAAGTACTGTCGCGCATCATCCCTCCCGGCGGCCGTCCGGCATTCGCTCCAGCTCAAAAAACCGTATTTCCATCAGTGCCCCCGCGAGTAAATCCGCCGCAGACTCCGTCTGGCGTTGTTCCTCCGACGGCCGCTTCGCAATTCAATCGCTTGCCGAATGTGCCAAAAGTAGCGTCTTCTGCCGCTGTTCCGCAAGGAGTCATTCAGCCAAAACCAGTTTCTCCCACCATCCCCGCGCCTGTCGCCCCCAAAGCCCCCCTCGCTCCCGCGAAGCCGTACTCGACCGACCCTTATCGCGAACCGATTGATGAAAAGTAAGTGGTATACTATTTTTCATGCTAACCAAAGAAGATAAAAATTGGCTTGTAACATCCTTCGTCACGCGAGGCGAACATCATGTCGACATAATGGAACTAAAAGAGAGATCTTCTAGGATAGAAACGAAGATGGACAAGATCTTAAACAAGCTCGATGCATTTGTAGGAAATGTCGACACATTGCAACAGGAGAACAAAATGGGTGCGATTACCGCTCGTCGTCACGGTATGCATATTCAGGAACTCGCTAAAGCGACCGGCACACACCTCTCCAAATAGTCGACGTCTCGTCGTACTCGCCAGCGTCTTGCGTTTATCTCAGTATTCCTTTATATTGCTTCTGACCCACCTCGGGTCTTCTTTTATCTCAAATGGCCACCATCAATCAGCTTTCTAAGAAAGGTCGCAAAGACCGGACACGCAAAACGACCGTGCCGGCTCTTGCGCGTGGTTTTAATGCACTCAAGAACCGCCCGACCTACTACGCTTCGCCCTTTAAGCGCGGCGTCTGCACGAAAGTGACCACCAAGACTCCGAGGAAGCCGAACTCTGCTATTCGTAAGATTGCCCGCGTCCGCCTGACCAACGGCATGGAAGTGACCGCCTACATCCCGGGCGAAGGCCACAACCTCCAGGAACACTCGGTCGTGCTGCTTCGTGGCGGCCGCGTGAAGGACATCGGTGTCCAGTACACTGTCGTGCGCGGCAAGCTCGATACGAGCGGCCTCGAGAAGCGCCGCCGTTCTCGTTCCCGCTACGGCGCCAAGCGCCCGAGCGCCAAATAATATATGCGTCGACCTCTCAAAAAGAAGCGTGTCTGGCGTGCCGACCTCAAGTACGGGTCGGAGACGCTCACTCGTTTTATCAATGCCGTCATGTGGGACGGCAAAAAGGATACTGCCCGCGCAGTCGTCTATGATGCGCTCGCCTCGATAGAGAAGGGCGGCGAGAATCCGCTTGAAACTTTTGAAGCGGCGCTCCGCAACGTCTCGCCTTTGATGGAAGTCCGCTCCCGCCGCGTCGGCGGTGCCAACTACCAGGTTCCGCGCGAAGTCCCGCAGAGCCGCCGCCTCGCGCTCTCATTCCGCTGGCTCATCAATGCCGCCCGTGCAAAGAAGGGCAAGCCGATGGCCGAGAAACTCGCCGCTGAGTTCCTCCTCGCCGCAAAGAACGAAGGCGACGCTATCAAGAAGAAGGACGAGATGCACCGTATGGCCGATGCCAACAAGGCCTTCGCCCACTTTGCGTGGTAACATAGTGGTGCGCATCACGTGCGTTTTATTTTTTTGTACATAACTCATGAACCGCGATTATCCACTCGAGAAAGTCCGTAACTTCGGCATCATCGCGCACATCGACGCAGGAAAGACGACGACCTCCGAGCGCGTGCTTTTCTATACGGGAAGCCAGCACAAGATCGGCGAGGTGCATGAAGGAGATACGACAACCGACTGGATGGAGCAGGAGCGCGAGCGCGGTATTACCATCACTTCCGCCGCCATCACTTGTTTCTGGGTCAAAACGGACGAAAAAGACAAAGTGGATACGTCGAAGAAGTACCGTTTCAATGTCATCGATACTCCGGGACACATCGACTTCACAGCAGAAGTGAAGCGCTCGATGCGCGTTCTCGACGGCGCCATCGTCGTCTTCGACGGCGTCTCCGGTGTCGAACCTCAGTCCGAGACTAACTGGCGCTACGCTGACGAAGCGCAAGTGCCGCGCGTCTGTTTCATCAACAAGCTCGACCGCACGGGTGCGTCGTTTGAGCGTTCCTACGCGTCTATCCTCGACCGTCTCTCGCCAAAGGCTATCCGCATGCAGATTCCTGTCGGCGAAGAGTCGGCGCACGAAGGCATGATCGACCTCCTTACGATGAAGGCCTACTCCTTCTCGGGGAATATGGGTCAGGAAGTGCTTGTGGGCGAGATTCCGGCAGCACTTCTCGAAGACGCGAAGACGTATCGCGCAGCTCTCATCGAGCGCATCGTCGAGCAAGATGACGCAGCCATGGGTGCGTATCTTGAAGGCAAGGAGCCGAACCTCGAAGATTTGAAGAAGATTCTGCGCAAGGCGGTCATCGCGAACGAGATCTTCCCGGTCTACTGCGGTAGCGCGCTCAAGAACAAAGGCGTGCAGCTCGTGCTCGATGCTGTCGTCGACTACTTGCCGTCGCCACTCGACCTCCCGCCGACCACCGGCAAGAATCCGAAGACCGGCGAGCCTATAGAGCGTCACGCGTCCGACGACGAACCGTTCTGCGCGCTGGCCTTCAAGCTTCAGACCGACCCATTCGTCGGCGCACTGACCTTTTTCCGCGTCTACTCGGGAACGCTTACTGCCGGCTCCTACGTCTACAACTCGACGACCGGTTCCAAAGAGCGCGTCGGACGCATCGTGCGTTTGCAGGCGAATAAGCGCGAAGAAGTCGAGAAGGTGTTTACTGGCGAGATTGCGGCAGCCGTGGGCCTCAAAGACACGAAGACATCGCACACGCTCTGCGATGAAGCGAGTCCGATCGTGCTCGAAGAGATCAAGTTCCCTGAGCCGGTGGTATCGCTCCGTATCGAGCCGAAGACGAAGGCCGACCAGGAGAAGATGGGCGTCGCGCTCAGGAAGCTTGCAGACGAAGACCCGACCTTCCGCATCAAGACCGACGAAGAGACCGGCGAAACTATCATCTCCGGCATGGGCGAGCTGCATCTCGAGATTCTCGTCGATCGCATGAAGCGTGAATTCAACGTCGTTGCAGACGTAGGAAAGCCGCAGGTGGCGTACCGCGAGACGATTCTTGGCTCCTCCGAGGCGGAAGGGAAGTACATCAAGCAGACTGGCGGTCGCGGTCAGTACGGCCATGTGAAGATCAAGATGAAGAAGATGGAACCGATTGAGGAAGGTGCGAAGATCTCCAAGAACATCACGCGCGAAGATCATTTCGAATTCATCAATAGCATCAAAGGCGGCGCTATTCCTCAGGAATACATCCCGGCGGTGGAGAAGGGTATGCGCGAATCGATGTCTCGCGGTTTCCTCGCAGGCTTCCCGATGGTCGACGTTTCAATCGACCTCTACGATGGCTCGTTCCACGACGTGGACTCTTCTGAAATCGCCTTCAAGATCGCGGCGTCGATGGCCTTCAAGGAAGCGGCGCAGCGCGCGAAGCCGGTCATCCTCGAACCGGTCATGCGCATCGAGGTTGTCGTGCCGGACAAGTTCATGGGCGACATTACCGGCAACCTCTCGGGCAAGCGCGCTCAGATCGAGGGTATGGAGGAACGTGGCATGAACAAAGTCGTGAATGCCAAAGTGCCGCTCTCCGAAATGTTCGGCTACACCACGACGCTGCGTTCGATGACTGAGGGCCGTGGAAGCATGACGATGGAGTTCGATCACTACGACACTGTGCCGAAGAACGTCGCCGACGACATCATCGCCTCCCGCAAGTAGATTTGGTTGTGCATACCAGGTATGCACATAATTTGACGAGGCCTCCACCGGAGGCCTATAACGCCACTAGAACGTAGTGACATAGTTTGTGGTATAATATTGAATATGAATCCAACATTGGAGGAAATTTCGGAGAAAGCGCGTCCCGTATTCGAGAAATATGGCGTGAAGCGCGCGCGCATCTTCGGCTCCTATGCGCGCGGCGAGGCGAAGCCGGATAGCGACATTGATATTCTCATTACTACCCCGCCAGCTATGAGTCTATTCAGCTATATGGATTTCAAAGAGCAACTCGAAGCGGAACTCGGCCGCTCGGTGGATGTCGTCTCGGAAGGGAATATCAACAAATTCCTTCGCCCCTATATCGTTCCAGAACTAAAACCGTTATATGAAGAACGATAACACCTATATCGCACTGATGTTGCAGTGTATTGAGAAGATACGACGCTATATCGGTCCAATGGACTACGACGCTTTCTGTATAGACGACAAAAC
>CALRDY010000026.1 GCA_943355045.1 Candidatus Nomurabacteria bacterium
CTCTGAATGACCTTCATATATCGGTAGATCATTCTCTTTCGCCCACCGGCGATTACCGTCCATGATGATACCGATGCAGGATGCGCGTACGATAGGGTGTTCGTTCATATTGTTACAAACCTAGTCAACATGTCGTCTGGTTTCAAGTGGGCGATACAGGACTCGAACCTGTGACCTTCGAGGTGTAAACTCGTTGCTCTACCAACTGAGCTAATCGCCCGTAACGCAAGTCTAACGCAAAATCCTTTATTTCGCTGTGGGCATGGAGGGACTCGAACCCTCAACCCTTGCGGGACACGCTTCTGAGACGTGCGCGTATACCAAGTTCCGCCACATGCCCTTTCCTCTCGCCTGCCGACTAGCAGACCAGCTGTGCCCCCAGCTGGAATCGAACCAACATCAACGGCTTAGAAGTCCGCTACTTTATCCATTAAGCTATGGGGGCGAGATTCCTTTTCTACCCTAGCGCATATAGGCGTCATTGCGAAGGGTCGGCATAACGATACTCGCCCGTCTCATATTTCGATTCCTCGGCGACACGCTTCTCGAAGATCGCATGAATGGCATCCAGCGAAGCACGGCTGAAAGCCGGCGGCGCATGGACGATCGCCGAACCGATGACGCCGCCGCGTGCGACCGTATCGAAAGCCCAGATATTCCACACAATGATGCCTGCGCACGCGACGATCGCGAGCGTGAGCATTGTCAGCCAGTCGCGGACAGGGTCTTGTTGCGCGCCGCCGCGCAGACGCTTCAAGAAGGAAGTCATGGGGCTGAAGATATTCATGGCGTATTCGTTACGGCGCCGGAAGGAACCGAGGCGACGAGGAGCTTGAGATTGGCGCTCCAGTTCTTCTTTTCATCCTGCCCGATAGAGAGATCCGAGACTGAGATGGCGTAGGGTGCGTATTCGATCGCGCCGACGGCGCGCATGACCGCATCGAATGTTCCTTTGATTACGATGGAGAATGCGAGCGTCGGCCGCGCTGAAGCGCCGCCGGTCGCGACAGAGAGGACGTCGAGCGTCGCTCCGAGTGAGCGAGCGCGACTCTCGAGACCATCGATGAAAGCGACAACGGCAGTCTCCGGAACGAAGTAGCTCTGCACTGCGGCTTCGTCGCCGGATATTTCAGCAAGTGCCGCGCGCGTGGTCGCCATACGGCTTACCGCCTCGGATTTCGCATCGATCTGGCCTTGCAAGATGGTTACCATCGCGCTTTTCTCCGCAACGGCGGCATACCAGAATCCATAACCGACAAGCACAGCGATGCAGACAGTGAGAGAAAGTGCGAGATGTGTGAAAGCGGATTTCATGGCGCGAGAGTTACCGTGATGGAAAAAGCGATATTGCTATCCTTCGCGTACGCGGATACCGGCAGATTTGCAGCTGCGGCAAACGGCGCGCCCGAGAGCACGAGCTGATAGCTGCGCAAAGCATCCCGCGTCGCGGCAGTGCCGGAGAGCACCAGCTTCCCCGAACCAGCCCCCAGAGCGGGGGTATAGGCGAGACTCGAAAGCATGATGCCCGGGCGGGCGACCGCGAGCGTCGCGCGGAGCGTCGCGCTCGCTGACGGAGCATGAGCGAGCGCGGACAGGATCGCCGCATTGTCGGAGAGCTTGGCGAGACGCGTGGAAAATGTCGCGCCGGCGGCTGAAGAGAATGTCGATTCGATAGTCGCGAGATGTGCTTCTTTCGCACGCGCGCTCTCCGAAAGGAGCACGTACGTCGGCACGAGCAGCACCGCAGCAGCGAGTGTGAGCAGCGTCACGAACGTCAGGCTGACGACACTAAGGCGCAGGAGGTACTCGTGCGCAAGCGCATTCTGGCGCTCAAGTGGCAAAAGGTCGATGAGGTCGCTATGCATAGGGTTCAACGGTATCACGCAACGCCAGGCCGATCGCCGTCGCATACGCGAGCGACTCGGCGTACTCGAGCGGCGGGATCCACGTATCGCGTGAAGCGAAATTAGTGAAGACGTCCCCAGTAGTGACCGGGATCCGGAGCGAACCCTCAAGATATTCGGAGAATCCGCGTATGGAAGCATTGCCGCCGGAAAGAATGGTGCGCGAGACTTTCTCGTGCGCGCCGCCCAGCGTTTCCTTTTCCTGCCAGTACTCGAGACGTCGGGAAATCTCATCGCGAATCGCGGAGACCGTCGAAAGCATCGCGGCGAGATATTCTTCGTTTCCGGGCGCGGGCACGATGCCGCGCTCGACCTTTACCTTACGAGCATCGGCTTCTGTCACGCCGAAATGTTTTTGCACCGCGAGCGTAAGCGCGTGCCCGCCGATGCCGAAGGTGGTCGCGAAGCGCGGTACCCGCCCGGTAACTATCGCCATCTTGGTCGTCGTCTTCCCGACGTCGATAATGAGTACGGTGGAAGTGTCGCCCGCGGGCAGAAGCGCGCGTGCCATCGCGAAAGTCTCCTCTTCAAGAGCTCGTACCGGAATGTGCGCCTGATCGAATACCGAAAGCGCCTCGTCCACCACGCGCCGCGCAAAACCAACACCGACAACCGCTTCGGCGCCGCTCGGCATTCGACCGACGCCAATGATGTCGAACGAAGTTTCCTGCGGCGGCAGCGGCACCAGCTCATCGAGACGCTGCTCAATCATCGTGCGCCACTCAGCCTTTTTAGCGCCGGGGACCGTCGCTTCAAACAGATATGCTTTCGATTCTGGCAATGAGACATTCGCCGCGGAGATGCCCGCCGCTTGCGTGGCGGTCGTGATCGCTCCGACGATTGCCTCTCGGTCAATGACCTCGCCATCAGTGAAGACTCCGAGCGGAAGCCGCACCTGCGCATGATCCGCAAGGATTAGTCCTCGGGCATTTGCTTCTAGGCGCACGACTTTGACGCCGCTGGTCGAGATGTCGATGCCAGCGAACGGCGGCGCGAGATACCGCGGCGGCGCAAAAGCAGCGCGAAGGCGATCACCAAGAACAAAAGACATGGGGAAAGTATAACCGATTTTTTAGTTAGTGTTCCACACGAACCCTAGTGTGCACTCGTACCGGGAGGCACTTCCCTATCAGGAGTAAGAAATGCAAACGTCGTTCCCGACCCGACGGCAAAAAGCATGCCGTTGCTTTCGAGTCCGCGTATCGTTCGCGGCGCGAGATTCGTGACGAATGCGAGCTGACGGCCGATAAGCGTTTCAGGCTCGGGTACGTAGGCTGCGATGCCAGAAACGATCTGCCGAGGACCAGACTCTTCGCCGAAATCGATCATGAGCTGGAGAAGCTTGTCGGTCTCAGGTACGCGTTCGGCGCTCCGCACTGTACCGATCTTCACTTCTATCTTACTGAAATCGTCGATCGTTATTCGCGGCTTCCCGGTCTCGGGCGCAGCGGCATCCGCAGGCTTTTCTGTCGCGATGGTGGGTACATTATCCATCCCGTTAGAAGTTTCCATATGAATAATTTATCAAACAAACGACCTTTGCGTAAGGATTTTCCGACTTTGAAGAAAAATCCGGCGCATTGAACTTCTAACGGGATCCATGAGTCGTGCGTGAAAGATAGCTGGTAAGGATGAGCGCGGCGGCGGACGCGTCGACAGCGACATGTTTTTTCGGCGCACGCGACTTCCCCTCTTTTGCCGGAGCTCGCCGCGCTTCGGCGCTCGTGAACACTTCCGATTCAAAGAAGACCGGAACGCCCGCGCGCTCGGAAAGACTCTCCCCGAGCGCGCGGGCATCCTTTGCGATCAGATTCTCTCCGCCAGCAAGTGTACGCGACTCTCCGATGACCACCGCACCGATATTCTCTTTTGCGATGAGCCCGCACAGCTCCTCGACGAGTCTCGGCGTGTTGGGAACAATGGCATGCGGAAAGCCCATAACTCCCATTTCGTCCGAGAGCGCGAGCCCCACCTTCTTGCTTCCATAATCGATGCCGAGATATCGCATGTACGGAGTGTATGGTATAATGCGACGCATGTATACGTTTATGCACGGATTCTCGCCGTTCTATTCCCCCTTTGCGCCGGCACTCATGCTCGCACTGCTCCCTTTCCTTTTCCTCGCTGCCGTCTGGACGCTCGCTATCAAAGGCTATGCCCTCTGGCACGCTGCCCGCAACGGGCAGCGTGAATGGTTCATCGCGATCCTCATCATCAATACGCTCGGCATCCTCGAGCTCATCTATCTAGTCTGGTTCCGTTCTGACAAACAGAATATTTCTCATCACGTGCACGGTTCGCATACGCCTGCGCACGATTCATCAACGCAGGCGTAAGAAAAACTGCAAAAGAGCGATGGTATACTGGACGGGTGTCTGAGCCATACAAAAGAACACCCAACACGAAGTGTTTAACTTGTTCAAAACCGATTTACAGGCGACCGGTTGAAATAGATCGCGGCCGAGTCTTCTGCGGTCAGACATGTTATGGAATTGCCAACAGGAGAGAAACTCCATGTATCGTGTGTGGAGTTCCGATTCTCGCGGGCGCTAACGCAAAAACTTGTAGCAGGGCCTGTGCGAACAAAAATCGAGCTGGCACTCGTTACAAGATTGGAAGCCCTAAAGATAAAGTAAAAGATCAGAGAGCTCTAAAATTGCGCTTGCTGGCCTCAAGGGGGAAAAGATGCGAGCGGTGCGGGTATGACAAAAAGGAAATCTTAAATGTTCACCACAAAGATAGAGACCGTAAGAATAACGATCTTGGTAACTTGGAGCTGCTCTGCCCAAACTGCCATGCCGAAGAACATTACTTAAAGGACAGTTGGATTAATGATACGCTGTCGAATCAAACATGGAAGGGTGCTCCGAATGGTTAAGGAACTAGTCTTGAAAACTAGCGGGCCAAAAGCCCTTGTGGGTTCGAGTCCCACCCCTTCCGCCAATGAGGCTAAGTGTGGAATAGAAAAAAGACCGGACGATATCGTCCGGTCTTTTCGATTGAGTTTGGGTTCAGACGACCATTTCGCAAGTCTCCTTTTTAAATTCCAAGTAGCTACTAAAGAACGATTCCCAGTAGTTAGCAGCCTCCATTTTTCCTGCGGTTCGCAAAACGGCAGCGGCCTTACAGCACAACACTAGATATCCGTTTTCGTTGCCGTGACCGATACTAAAACCAGACAGCGGATGTTCTATCAATTCTTCCTCCGTTGCGAGAGGGAGCACCACTCCCAACCATTGCATTCGTATGTGCGCGGGCGCAAACCCTGGGGGAATTTCTATAATGCGGATAGAACTCATCAGAGCCTCCTTTCGGTTTCTGAATTGAGGACACGTTATCACACAACACGTCTTGTGCACAAAAACGTGCGGAGCAGTTCTGTCGCGGTGCACTCTCTGCTATCATTCCCTCATGCCTCGCAACGCTCTTTTAGAATGGGAAGGGAGAGAATATGACCATAGCCCGAAAAGTGATGATTGGTATTGGGCGCTCGGCATCATCAGCGTCGCCGGTACCGTCGCAGCCATACTTTTCGGCAGCTACCTCATCGCGACCCTTATCATCATCGCTGCTGCCACGCTCGCGCTTCATGCGGCCAAGCATCCGCCCCTGCATCGCTTCCAGCTCGTCGAGCAAGGCCTCTTCATCGGCGATGAACTGCACCGCTTTGAGCGCATGCTCTCCTTCTCTGTCCTTGAAGACATCGAGGGGAAACTTCCCCCGATGCTCTCTATCAAAACTGAGAGCTGGTTCTCTCCGCACCTGGTAGTGCCGCTTGAAGGCGTCGATGCCGACGCAGTCTATGCTTACTTCCTCCATCATGTGGATGAGGACGAGCACCACCACACCTTCTCCGACCTGGTAGCGGCTTGGCTCGGATTCTGATATACATTCACTATTGCCCCCGTATCTTCTCGGACTCGATACGGGGGCTCGTTCGGAGAACAAGAATCTGAGGACACTTTCTTGTTTCCTCTCTTCGCCCCCGTCGTTCAACGGATAGGACGCGAGCTTGCGGAGTTCGTAATTGAGGTTCGATTCCTCACGGGGGCACCAGCCAGTGCTAATTCAAGTGACCGAGGCACCCTCCACTTCTAGGGCGTGCTTAGGCGCCTCTGTAAAAATATCTTGCTTCAATTTCCAGGCATTACCATGTCCGAGAAGACCGAGGTATGACTGTACCGTCTCTTCCTTCCACTCTTTTACCTTTAAATTTCTGAATATTCTCTTTTTGGTCGTCGTTCTTAAAACCTGGTGATCCGGAAAATGCACCCAGCCCAGAAAGTCGACACCGGAAGCGACGGTCTGAATGGAAATCTTGTTGGGATGCATGGCGAGCTTAAGCTTGATTCCTAAGAATTCTTGCATCACTGGCAAGATGATTTCGAGATGTGCCTTGTCCGTCGAAAGGACAGCGAAATCGTCGGCGTATCGTAAATAATATTTCGCTTTAAGACGATACTTCATAAATTGATCGAATTCGTTCATGTAAATATTTACCAAAAGCTGGGATGTCAGATTTCCGAGAGGAAGCCCGACACCAGTGACGCTTGAATGAAAGCTCCGGACGATGACCGACATGAGATTAAGAATATCTTGGTCGGGAACATATTGTGCAAATATGTCCAAGAGAATCGCATGATCGATGTTTGCGAAAAACTTTTTGATGTCACACTTGAGCACCCATACTGTGCGAGTATTGTTTTCGGAAACAATACCAATAAACTTTCTTAATCTGCGGAGAGCACGATGAGTGCCTTTCCCATCTTGGCAGGAGTGCGAATCGGAAATAAAAATCTTTGCGAAAAAGGGCGATAACTTTCTGTGCAACGCGTGATGCAAAAGCCGGTCCTTGACGCTGGCTTTATGGATATCGCGCGGTTTCGGATCGGCGATTTTGAAATGCTGATATGCCGAATGCGAATACGTTTTCGCGGCAAGCTCACTATGGAGCGCGATGATATTCGTCATTAAATCTCGCTCAAATTCCTGCACGTCTTTACGCGCCCGCTTGCCCTGAACAAATTCTTTCCACGCCTCGAGGAGATTTTCGAGCGAAGTGATATTATTATATGTATGTTGAAATCTAATTTTGGACATAGGGGTAGCAACGCACGAACGAACGAACGAACGAACGAACGAACGAACGAATTTTACCGGTTTTACACAAAGTCAAGGAATCGTACCTTTTGTGGTACACATTCTATCAAGATCTGCCCAAGACACATCGCCATTCTCTCGGTCAGCGTATAGACACTTTATTTGTTGAAGTGATAGAAGCGATATCAGCCGCAAGTTTTCTCTCGCCTACGGAGAAACATCCGTATGTTCGTCTCGCAATTAAGAAAGCAGACACTCTCCGCGTATTCCTTCTGATCCTCTGGGAAACAAAATCTCTCGACAATAAAAAGTATATCGCCCTTTCCGTAAAGTTGGATGAGGCGGGCAAGATGCTCGGCGGCTGGAACGGACAGCTCGCAAAACAAAACTCTCCAGCGAAAGCCGGAGAGAAATGAAGAGAGTTGCGACACGGCGAACGCGAACCCGTTGTCACGATTCCACCTATTGTCAGGATTGTCGTTGTACGCATTGAGCCAGCGGCCATCGTCATCACGGTTCGCGTTCAACAAGTTCGGATCGCCGTCGGATTGCGCGAAACATCTTCCATATCACCACCCCTCGAGTACTCTCAGGGTTGAATCGAATCCGGCATCGCAATGCCCTAATGTTTCGCGCCAAGTATCTTCTTTTTATTGAAGTTTCTGCATGCGCCACTCTATCCGAAACCGTGGCCGCGGATACTCCCGATGCATGGATACTGGGTTCGGTAGCGGGAAGCCTTGACCGCCCACATATTCACCTACTGCCGTTTCTAAGTATATCAAAAGAAATCGGGGCACCTGCGGACAGGTGCCCCGATTGTAAGGACTAAGTTCAAAGGGACTAAAGTCCCGAGGATCTTAGGACTGAGCACTAACTTGCGACACGGCGAACGCGAACCCGTCGTCACGATTCCACCTACTGCCAGGACTGCCGTCGCACGCACGGAGCCAGCGGCCACCGCCACCACGGTGCGCGTTCAACAAGGACGGATCGCCGTCGGAGTCGTTG
>CALRDY010000027.1 GCA_943355045.1 Candidatus Nomurabacteria bacterium
GTGCCGTTTTTCCGCAATAAAGCAAAAGCGATCATCGGTGCGGCAAAGGAGATACAGGCGCGGCACGACTCCGTCGTGCCGCGCACTGAAAAGGAGCTGGTTGAATTGCCAGGCGTCGGCTACAAGACCGCGCATGTCATCCTCGGCGACCTCTACAGCATCTGGGAGGGCATCGCGACCGATACGCACGTGAAGCGCTTCGCGAAGCGTTTCGACCTGACCGACCGGAACGACCTTGAAAAAATATCAAAAGAGCTCGAAACGCTCATCCCCAAAAAGGACTGGAAATATGTGAATAACGGCCTCGTGCTCTACGGCCGCTACGTGTGCCCCGCGCGCCCGCACGATTGCGCCCTGCATCCGCTCACGAAACTCTGGCCTCCTGCCTTACGACGCTGGCCGCAAGCGAAATAAGTGGCGCTTAGTCGTGCTGTCGAGCGCTAGGTTCCATAGAGTTGATGGTGCGTGCCGACGGCACGGAGGTAGTACGTATTTTTATCTATACGTTTATATACGAGCCGGTAGTCGCCGGTGATATTTATGCTCCGGTATGACTCGTAGGGAGGGTTCAATTTATGGTTGTTGAGCCTCTCATTAAATTCGTCTGACATCAAGAGAGTAATCCTTCCCTCAGTTTTCTCTTGTAATCCTCGCGGGAGTTTCTGCCACTGCCGTTTGAAAACATGATGGCGAAGAATGAGCATGTATTACGCGTTCAAATCAGCAAATAGGTCTTCGAGATTGTCGAAGGTCTTTATGTTCTTGCCCGCAGCAAGGTCTTTTTCGCCCCGCTCAAGTATCTTTCGAAGGTATGGCGTTGGATTGTATTGCTCAGTTGAGAATGTGATCTGTTTTTTCTCGACGAAATCACGCAGGTATTCGTTCATAACCGCCGAGAAGGGGATACCCATTGTTTTTGCGGTTTTCTGTGCCGCTTCCTTCAGCTTCTTATCTGTCTTGAATATGACCGTTGTCTGCATATACTAGAATATATATCTTGGTATAAACTATGTCAACAGCTATAAGGTAGTATTGTGGATATGACGACAGTTCAGTTTCGGAAACTAGTATGGGCCTACTACAAGAAATCTGGACGGCACGACTTACCGTGGCGAAAGACGACAGATTTGTACCGCATTCTCGTTTCGGAAGTGATGCTGCAGCAGACGCAAGTCGAGCGGGTAATTCCTTTTTATACAAATTTCCTGAAGACGTTTCCGACGGCGCGTCGGCTTGCCGACGCGCCGCTCTCGGAAGTGCTCAAAAGCTGGCAAGGGCTTGGCTACAATCGCCGCGTGAAGATGCTTCACGAAGCCGCCGCATCCCTTAGTTTGGGAAAGTTAAACTTTCCCAAAACGGTAGAGGGGCTGGAGAAGCTGCCGGGCGTTGGGTCGTATACGGCGCGCGCGGTCGCCGCCTTCGCGTGGAACGAGGACGGCGTAGTCATTGAGACGAATATCCGCACCGCCATCATGCATCATTTTTTTCCGAAAAAGAAGGAAGTATTGGACAAAGAAATTGAAAAAATTCTTATACAAGTGTTGCCGAAAGGGAAGTCGCGGGAGTGGTATAGCGCGCTCATGGACTACGGAGCGCACCTGAAGCGTTCGGGTATCTCGCTCAATAAAAAGAGTGCAACCTATGCGAAGCAATCGAAATTTTCCGGGTCCTTGCGGGAGGCGCGCGGTGCTGTTGTGCGCCTTCTTGCTCGAAAGCCTGCTACGCAGGCGAGCATCCTGAAACGCTTCGACGTTTCGCGCCGCGCACAAGTGCTCGAAGCTCTGGAGGCATTACGCGTGGAAAGTTTGGTAAAGAAAAAAGGCACAATGTACTCGCTCGCGGATTAAAAATCAAAACTGGGTGGAAGACATAAGGTCTCCACCCAGTTGAACGGTCAGGCGGTTTTCAAGAGTTGAGGGGCTGGAGGAGCCAGGGGCTGTAGGGCATTTTTTTTGCCGCATACTCGAGTTTTTTCTGGCGCCTCCGGTGGTCCGGGGATGAGCTTTTTGCAGGTAACACGCACACTTCCAGATCCGGACGGTCGATCGGAACTTTGCCCGCATTCTATGCATGCGAATGTTGGTGTTGGCGTTGGCTCCGTATCAAGTTGCTTAGCCATCGATAGATCCTCCTTTGTGAAATGAACAATTTTGTCTCAAAAACCATGAACTTATTTTCTGTCTGTATGCATTTATAGTGCATCTGGTTTGAGAGTCAAGCAGGGCGGGTGTGAATGAGTGTCCGTAACCACAAAAAGTTCTGTTTTTTTGTGCGATTTGCTACCGAGCGAGCAGCAGATAAAAGAAAACGGCGCGAACGCGCCGTTTTCTTTTATCTGCCTAAATCCGGCTTCGCGGATTTACATTCCGATCAGCACCGGGATGACCATCGGCGCCTTGTTGGTGCGCGCGAAGAGGAATCCAGCAACGACATCGGTCAGATTGTTTTTCACATAGTCGAGGTCGATTGGGTTCATGTTGCTCGTCGAATCCTCGATCGTCTTCTTGATGAGGAGGCGCGCCTCGTTCAGGAGGTCTTGCGACTCGCGCAGATAGATGAAGCCGCGGCTGATGATGTCTGGCGACTTGCGCAGCTTGCCGGTCTTCAGGTTCACGCTCGCGATGATTACGAACATGCCGTCCTTCGCAAGCGACTGGCGATCGCGGATGACGACTTCCTGGATGTCGCCGATCGTGAAGCCGTCGACGACCATCGGGGTCGAAGGCACTTTCTGCTTGTGCACGTTCATGCGGACGCCGTCTTCGATGTCGATGACGGTGCCGTTGTCCGCGATGATGATGTTCTCGCGCGGGAAGCCGGACTGCTCGACTGCCTTTGCGTGACAGGTCGTCATGGAGCGGTAGCCATAGCCCGGCATGAAGAACGCCGGGTGCACCTGCTTATTGATCCACACGAGCTCGCCGGTGTTGCCGTGGCCGGTCGAGTGCACGTCGCTCGAACGATAGTGGATGAGCGTCACGTTGTGGCGGTAGAGGTTGTCCTTGAGCTTCTGCACGGCAATCTCATTGCCCGGGATGACCGACGAGGAGAGCACGATAGTGTCGCGCTCGTTGAGCGTGATGTACTTGTTCTGTTTTGTCGAAAGGCGCATGAGTCCTCCGAACTCTTCGCCCTGCGCGCCGGTCGAGAGGATGACGATCTTGTCGGGTGGATAGTCGCCCAGCTCCTGTTCGGGGATGAAGGTATTTTTCGGTACTTTCAAGAGACCGGTTTTCTCTGCGATTTCTAGATTGGTCTTTATCGAGCGGCCGACAAGGACGATCTTCTTATTGTGCTTCTCTGCGGTCTCCATGATGTGAATCATGCGCTCGAACTGCGAGGCGAAGGTGCCGATGATGAGGCGTCCCGAGACGGTCTTGATGATGTTTTCGAGTGTCTGGATGACGCGTATCTCGGGGATGGAGAAGCCGTCCTTCTCGGCGTTCGTGGAGTCGGCGACGAGGAAGATGTTCTTGTCTTTGCCGATATCGCCCCAGGTCTTGTTTTCGCGGGCAGTGGGGATGCCGTCATCATGGTCGAGCTTCAAGTCGCCTGATATCACGACGTTGCCCTGCGGCGTTTCTACCGAAGCGCCCATCGAGTCGGGAATCGAGTGCGTAACCGGGAAGAACTTCACTTTGGTCGAGCCGATCGTGACCGTCTGACCGACTTCGACGACGATCATTTCGGATTTCGGTACGTCCGGATATTCCTCCTGACGTCGCGCGATCATGACCGACGTGAGTTTCTGCGTGTAGATAGGCGGCGTGCCGAAGCGCGGCAGGATGAACGGGATGCCGCCGATGTGGTCGAGGTGGCCGTGCGTGATGACGACGCCTTTCACGCGCGCGGCATTCTTCTCGAGATATCTGGTGTTCGGGAGGATGTAATCGACGCCGGGAGAAGATTCCTCAGAGACGAACTGGAAGCCCGCATCGAAGACGATGATGTCGCCGGTCGCGCCGACTTCGACCGCAATCATGTTGCGGCCGACTTCTTCTACGCCGCCGAGCGGGATGATGCGGACCGTCGTCGGTCCGGGAGCTTCGGGGAAGTAGTCTTCGGTGCGAACTGCGCGCGAGGACGTGGCAGTCGGGCGGCGGAGTATGCGCTGGATGCGGCGAGTTGCGCCTCCTGGGCGCGACCCTCCTCCGGGACGAGAGCCGCCGCGGCTGGCAGAGCGATCGCCTCGTTCGCTCGGGCGCTCGAAGCTTCTTTGCGGCCGCGCATGACTCGGCTGCGCCCCGTTCTCCGGTCTCGGAGCGGGCACAGGTGTTGGTGCTGGCGCGGGCGCAGGTGCTGGTGTTGGATGCATAACGATTGATTAGTTAGTCGGGTAAGGTTGTTAACTAAGGTTTCTCCCTACGCTTGCCTCAGAAGAATGTGTGAAGACATACATTCTTCGCTCGGCTCGCTTGGTAGTAAATAAAACTGAAACCCGTACGGAAATAGATGACTGGGACTAATGGGCAAAAAAGGGCCAGACTGCATCGGTCTCCCGGTACCACGACGCGACGGTCGCGAAGCGGTCTGCGGGGGTGATGATCTGCGGCAGAATGACGCCCTTGAGGTCACTCGGCACCGCGTAGGTGAAGTTCGGCGCATAGATGAATGCCGCTGGATACTCCGCCGCGACGATGTCCTCGATCTTCTGCAGATTTTTCGAGCGCGTGTCTTGGCTGATGGAGCCGCGCGCACTTTCGAGAAGCGCATCGATCGTCTTGTTCGCATACAGCGCGATGTTGAGGCCCGGATCATTTCGCTCCTGCGAATGCCAGAACGCGTAGAGGTCCTGATCGCGGCCGATGACCATGCCGTAGAGGAGCGCTTCATACTTGCGCGGGCGGATGACGTTCTGTGAGAGATCGCCCGGCTCGTACAGCTCGATGTCGACGCTGATGCCGAGACGCTCCCAATCCGCCTTTACCGCGCTCGCGACATTCTTGAGTTCCGGCACGTTCGAAGTGCGCAGCGTGATGCGGTCGAGCGTCCGCTTCGCTCCGGCGTTTTTCCAGGCATGTGCGAGACCGTCATAAGCCCATCCGGACGCTTGCAGTACCGCGGCTGCTGCGGCCGTAGGGTTTTCCGGCTGCGGGACGGGCACCTGGGTCACGTTCTCTCCGGGCGGCACCGGTCCCATGATCGCGGTCGCATACCCGCCGAGCACGGTGTCGATGATGTCCTGCCGGTCGAGGGCGAGCGAGAGCGCTTTGCGCACCTCGAGGCGCGCAAATACCTGCTTCTCGCCCGGATTCCAGAAGACGCCGAAGACGCGAGCGTACGGGGCGGTCAAGGCTCCTTTCGCCCCGACATCGTACATGCTTTCTTCGGTGCCGCTTGCAAGCGCGCTCGTCAGGTCCTCGTTCCGCGCATAGAAATTGAAGCGGATTGCATCGAGATAGGGCCGGCCGAGCACATAGAGCGGGTTCTCGACGAGTTCGACGCTCTTGATGAGTCCCGACGCATCGCGCGAGACACTCGCGACCTTGAAGGGTCCGGCGCCCACCGGATTCGTCTCAAGCGTGGAGAACGGGAACTCCTCGTTCAAGATGTTCTTCCAGAGGCGCGAGGGAAGGATTCCGAGCGTCGTGAGTCCGAGGAAAGGCGCGTACGGCTTCGTAAGTGTAAAGCGTACGGTATGCGGATCGACCGCTTTCGCGTTCACGCCGGACCAGTCCGCGTATTTCGGGCTCTTGAGCGAAGCATTCTGCGCTTTCTCTACCGTGAAGACGACATCGTCGGCCGTGACAGGCGTCCCGTCAGAGAATTTCGCATCTGCGCGCAGGGTGAACGTGTATGTTTTCCCGTCAGCGGAGAGGCTGTAGTTCTCGGCAAGCACGGGCACGAGCGTTCCCGATCCTGAAAGGCCCATGAGTCCGGCGTAGACGAGCGCGGAGAGATCGCGGTCGGCATCGCTGATGGCAAGGAGCGGATTTATGAATTGCGGGCTCCCGACCTCCCCTTCGGCGAGGCTACCGCCATAGGCGGGCACTTCGATGAGGAGCGATTGCTCGAGCGCATACAGGCCGGAGAGGGAAGCGATTCCGACAAGGATCGAGAGAGCGTAGAACAGGATGCGGTCACCGGGCGTGAATGCGCTGAGACGCTCATGCAAGCGCTCGAGCAGCGGAACGCTCCATGAACGCTGCAGCCGCTCTCTCCACTGAGGAAGATTTCTGTCGATCATTATCCTACCAGAAGGAAGTTCGTTATCGCCGCAAGCACGAGGAGGACCGCGATAGCGATGGTCGCATTGAATAGAAATTTCTCGGCGCCTCTGCGCTTGTAAAACGTCGACGCGAAATTATCGCCTCCGAAGGCTCCGCCGAGGGTCGCGCCGCGCTGCTGGAGCACGATGCCGACGATGAGGAGTATTCCGAGGACAATTTCTGCGTACGGTAGTGCCGATACGAGTGCCTCCATCTGTGCCGAAAGGATAGCACGGGCGGGGAAGTGCGTGCAAGCGCGTGGAAAGGGGTATAAAACAATGATGCCACGAGTGTCCTCGTGGCATCGGCATCATTTTAAGTTAAGGGTGGGTTTTTGCCCCTCGAGACTGATCGGGCCAGAAGATTTTGGCGATAATCAGGATTGCTAGTGCGACTATCGCAATAATCAATGCAATCACACTCTGCAGTTCCATGGAAACAAACGTTTCCAGAATGATATGGGGCAATGATGGTACCAACGGTGGTTCCACAGGACACCTCCTTGAGTTAAGACTCAGGAATTACCTCTATTTTACATGATAGCAGAATGTATGCTTTCTGTCAAGTCTTTGCGGGAACGGGAGTTTTCTCTATACTCACTGCACTTGTGCGAGAGAGGGCCGTTTATTCATTTATATATAGAACGCTATGGCAAAGAAATTTCAGATCACGCCGCTCGGCGATCGTCTCGTCGTGAAGCCCGCGGAGAAGGAAGGGGAGAAGAAGCTCGCCTCCGGCATCATCATCCCCGAGACGGTAGACAAGGAGCGTCCGGCAAAGGGCGAGGTGGTTGCGGTCGGCCCGGGCAAGTTTGAAGAAGGGAAGCGTGTGCCGATGCAGGTGCAGGTGGGCGATACGGTGCTTTTCAGCAAATACGGCTACGACGAAGTGAAGATTGAGGGGCAGGAGTACTACATCCTCTCGGAGTCCGGCATTCTCGGTATTTTGAATTAGTCGTCTTTATTTTCTAATCCTTATCTTTCTCCATGGCAAAACAAATACTTTTTTCTGAAGACGCGCGCAAAGCGATCGCGCGCGGTATCGCGCTCGCCGCACGCACGGTAAAAGTGACGCTCGGTCCCCGCGGACGCAATGTCGTCATCGAGAAGTCGTACGGCGGCCCGCGCATCACGAATGACGGCGTCTCCATTGCAAAAGAGATTTCCTTTAAGGACCGGTTTGAGAATATGGGCGCCGAGATCGTGAAAGAGGTAGCGAACAAGACCAATGACACCGCCGGCGACGGCACCACGACCTCGGTCGTGCTCCTTGAAGCGCTCGTCGAGGAGGGCCTCCAGCGCGTGATGAAAGGCGCGAATGCGATGATGATCCGAAGTGGCATGGAGAAGGCGAAGGTTGCCGCCCTCGTCGAACTCAAAAAGATGGCGAAACCAGTCAGCAGCAAGGCGGAAGTGAAGCAGGTCGCTTCGATTTCGGCTGAGTCCGAAGTGCTCGGCTCCATCATCGCCGAGGCGGTGGAGAAAGTCGGCGCGTCTGGCGTCGTGACCGTCGAAGAGAGTCAGGGCATGGAGCTTTCCTATGACGTCGTCGAAGGGCTTCAGATCGACAAGGGCTACGTGTCGGCGTACATGGTCACGAATCCGGAGCGGATGGAGGCCGAGATGAAAGATGCGCTCATCCTCATTACCGACAAGAAGATCGGGAATGTGCAGGAGATTTTGCCGCTTCTCGAGAAGGTCGTACCGTCGGGGAAGAAGGAGCTTGTCATCATCGCGGACGATGTCGAGGGCGACGCGCTTTCGACGTTCATCGTGAATAAGCTGCGCGGTACTTTCAGCGTGCT
>CALRDY010000028.1 GCA_943355045.1 Candidatus Nomurabacteria bacterium
TATGCGGTTGATTGGTTGGGTTTTACTTGAAGGAACTTGCTCTCCCATTGCGGAGAGCCATCCGGCTTCTAACTAATTAGAAATCGAGTGGCTTTCAACAAAGTCCGCGACGACGACGAACCGATCTGTTTTCGCACCAAAAGAATCGCACGTCGAGAGCGTGAGTACGCGACCCGTGACCGCAAGCGGGATGCCCGCGTCGTTCGCACTCTCCTTCGCGACGCTGCGCACCCGGTACGTATAAGCTCGTCCCAGGGAAGATACGCTAATCTCATCTCCCTTTGAAAGTTTCTGGATGCCGTTGAAAGTCTTGTATGCCTGATTGCGCACGATCGGCAGGTAACTCGAATGGCCGAAAAGGACGACGTTGCCCGACTCGCCGAGCTTGGCGGACGTCGGATAGCGCACGGCACCCGAGAGCAGTGCCTGGTCGAGCACCCCGATATCGCGTGTCGTCGGATTCTCGATTGTCGCCGAGAGACTGATTGCGGGGATCTCTATCTTCAATGGCAATTCAGGAACTTCCGAGGGCGCCATGACCTTCGTCATGACGAGCGGATTCTCGGACGCCACAGGATTCTTTGCTGCCGACGCCGGCGGCGTCGGCAGCAAATCAAACTGCGCGAGCGTAAAGACGCTACTCAGGAACACGACGGCAAAGACGCCGATGAAGCTCCATTTCCTCGAGTAAATCTGTGCGCCGACCCCGATGAGCCGTACGGCGATACTGATTATTCTGCCCATATAGTCTCACTAATGAGTACACGAAAACATGGCACCTGTCAAATAACGATTGCTTGACAGGCACACACTGGCATTGTATATATGATTTATCGTATGTCTCTATACAACAACATCACAACTCGCCCGGAGGTCGTAAATGGCCTCGCAATAGTAGGCTTTACCACGCTTATCGCGCTCGGCATATCGCTCGCAGTCTATTCATCGCGCTATGTCCCAAATACGGTCGGCGGCCTCGGTGCGGCGGCCGTCTCACTCTCCCAGATTTTCACTTCCGCAGAACCGACGCTTACCGTCGTCCCGGCAGACTCCACTACCCTACTCCCCTTCAGCGAAATGAGCTCAACCACGGATATGCAATCCGCGTCCGCACCAGCCGATACGACTCCCAAAAAGCCCGCGGCGAGGGCAGCCGGCGAAAAGACGAGCACCGCGTACCAGATCGGCGACGCGACCGAGACGGTGCCAGCTTCCGGACTTCCTGACCTCACGGTAAGCATCAACGCCATCGGTTATCTCACGACGACCTCGGCGGACTCATTCGTCGCGAGCTCGACGGTCCCCGCAGGGAGCCGTCCGGCCGTCAATTTTACTATCAAGAATATCGGCGCGGGCATTACCGGCGCATGGCGCTTCAGCGCATCCATCCCGACGCAGAGCGCCTACATATACCAGTCTCAGTCACAACAGTCTCTCGGCTCCGGCGACAGCATCGAATACACGCTCGGTTTCGACCAGTCGAACAAGGGTACTGACCAGATGATCTCGATAACCGCGAACTTCGACCACGCAGTCGGCGAATCAGATACCAATAACAACAGCGCCGCTACGAAAATAACAGTCCTCGGATCGTAATTAGTAAAGCGCCCGCGCAGCAGTTTGGGAACGTTCGGAGTCCTTCCCACGGAAGGACGAGACAGAGCAAATCCGCCAGCAGGCGGATTATGCGGTTCCCAAACTGCTGCGCGGGCGCGAACCTATACGTCCAGATTCGCGTATTTGGCGTTCGACTGAATGAAGGATTTGCGAGCAGAGACATCGGTGCCCATGAGGATATCGAAGATGCGGTCGGCCGCTTCGGCATCCCCCACGCTTACCTGCTTCAAGACACGGCGCGCCGGGTCCATCGTCGTCTCCCAAAGCTCGGACGCATTCATTTCTCCAAGACCTTTGTAGCGCTGAATGTTCGCTTTCGTCGCCTTCTTCGTGACGGCCGCCTCTTCTTCCTGCTCTGGCGCGACGTCATCTCCTTCTCCGAGAACCGCAATCTCTGTCGGCGCAACGCCCATCTCTTTCAGCGCGGCCTCTTTTTCAACATCGGAATACGCGTACGCGACCGACTTCCCTTTTGTAATTTTATAGAGCGGCGGCTGCGCGATGTAGATAAACCCACCATCGATAATCGCGCGGAAGTGCCGGAAAAAGAGCGTGAGGATGAGGGTGCGGATATGCGCGCCGTCGACGTCAGCATCGGTCGCGATGATGATCTTGTGATACCGGAGCTTTGAAAGATCGAAGACATCCCCAATCGCCGTGCCGAGCGCCACCACGAGATTCCTTACCTGCTCTGAAGCAAGCATCTTGTCGAGACGCGCGCGCTCGACATTCAAGATCTTTCCGCGAAGCGGCAGGATTGCCTGGATACGGCGATCGCGGCCCATTTTTGCGGTGCCCCCAGCCGAATCTCCCTCCACGATGAAGAGCTCGCCTTCCTCGGCACTCTTCGTCTGACAGTCTGCAAGCTTGCCCGGGAGCGTCATGCCCTCGAGCGCGCCCTTGCGCAGCACCGAATCCTTCGCCGCTTTCGCCGCCTTACGCGCTTTCAATGCGAGAAGGACTTTGTTAATGATCGCGCGAGCATCGTCCGGATTCTCTTCAAGGAATGCCGCGAGTGCTTCGCCGAAGACCGTCGCGACCGCGCCCTGCGCCTCGACCGAGCCGAGCTTTGCTTTTGTCTGTCCTTCAAACTGCACCTCAGGAAGCTTCACTGAGACGACCGCCGTGATGCCTTCGAGGACATCGTCGCCGGTAAAGTTCTCTTCTTTCTCTTTCAAGATATTTGCATTCCGTCCGTAGATATTGAGACTGCGCGTGAGCGCCGTCTTAAAGCCCGTGATGTGCGTGCCGCCTTCACTGTTGTACGTATTATTCGCAAAAGCAGTGATACGCGGAGTAATGTCATCGACGTATTGGAACGCGACTTCGACCATTACCTTGTCCTGCTCGCGATCAATATAGAAAATATTCTTGTGCGCCGGCTCCTGGTGCCGATTATGAAATGCGACGAGCGACTTCAGTCCGCCTTCAAAGTAAAACGTGAGCGACGGCACCTCGAATCCTTTCAGGTCGCGCAGGTAGAAGCAGTCTTCGTCCTCAACGCTCGCGAGTCCGCGCGCGTCCCGAATGCTGATGCGGACACCTTTGACCAGGTACGCCTGCTGGCGCAGATGCGCGACGACCTTATCAAGATTCCAATCAATGCCCTCTTTGAAGATTTCCACGTCCGGCTTGAACTTCACGATCGTGCCCGTGCACTTCGTCGTGCCGATCTTCTTTACCTTCGCGAGCGGCTTGCCGATCTTGTACTCCTGCATGTGAATGTCACCCTCTTTGTGCACCGTGACCTTCGTGTGCACCGAGAGCGCGTTCACGACCGATGCGCCGACGCCGTGGAGACCGCCCGAGACTTTGTAGCCCGAATCTTCGCCGCCGAATTTGCCGCCGGCATGGAGCGTCGTCATGATGGTCTCAAGCGCCGAGACTTTCGTCTTCGGGTGGATGCCGACCGGAATGCCGCGACCATTGTCGACGACGCGCACGTAACCGTCCGGCAAAAGCGCAACCTCGATGTCGCTCGCGTAGCCGCCCATGGCCTCGTCGCGCGAGTTATCAAAAATCTCCCAGATCAGGTGATGGAGACCGTCGGGACCGGTGGTCCCGATGTACATGCCCGGACGCTTGCGGACCGGCTCAAGCCCCTCAAGGACGGTAATAGACGAGGCGTCGTACGCCTTGTTTTTCGCCTTTTTTTCGATGTCTTTAGCCATAAAAATAGCCGATATATCGGTGCTTTAAGTATAGCATAAATTGGACCTATTTTCCCTTCAAAATTAGCGGACTTGGTAGTCTTTTGCGGAGAGCGCGGCGGTAATGTTTGCCATGATGCCACTTACCTCGTCGTCAGTCAGGGTGCGCTCGCGGGACTGGAAGACGAGCCGGAAGGCGTACGAGACTCTTCCCTCTTTTTCAAACTGATCAAACTGGTCGAGACGGACGAGAAGCTCTTTCGCGTTTTCTCGGATGCCGGTCTCAATTTCAGAAACTTCTGTTCCACTCGGAACCCAGAGCGCGATATCGCGTGTGATAAACGGATATACAGAAAACGGCTTGTATGCGCTGAGCGTGTATCGCATGGGCGTGTAGTCTTTCCCATACTCTTCGAGCTTCGCCACGGAAAGATTATCCGAGATGCTCACCGCGTCGCCCCACGCTTTAACCCGCTCGGTCATGCGGAGTTCGAGATACTCGCCCTCTTTTGGGAAAACCGTACCTACTTCAAAAAGTTTTAGTGCCGTCTTCGGCGGAAGCACGAGCGGCGCATATTGTTTCGCGCGTTCGAGCGCGTCTTTCAGATTCTCTTCGAGCGACGTACGCAGCGCAGGCTTCGTCTTATCGAGCGGATTGGCGAGGAATATGTCGCCCTTCTTCGCGAAGGATTGCGTCGAGACTTCGATGAAGCCCTGCTCGACGAGCTGGTCTTTCATCTTTTCAATGCCGCGATACCGCGCCTGGTCGGGCGCACCGGAAAGACTCGAAAGCTCAGTCTCCGGAATCCGATCGTAGCCGAGAATGCGCCCGACCTCTTCAGTCACGTCTTCAGGAAGCTCAATATCGGTGCGCGGCAAAGGCGCCGCCACGCGATACATGTCGCCATGCTTTTCAGTATTAAAACGGAGCCGACGAAACACGTCTTCAACTTCTTTTTCCGAAAAATCTGAGCCGAGAATCGCATTGATGCGCGCAAGCGATATGTCTACCGTCTTGTTTGAAAAACCGACCGCCGAGGCCCTCGTGAGAGGAAGGTCGAGAATTGCCGAAAGTTCGGCAGCAATACCCGCCTCCGACGAGCAGTCCGCCGCGCGATTGGTAAGCACTTTTATGTCGAGCACGTCGCCCTCGACTTCTTCGATTTCGAAACAATGGAACGTGAAGGCATCGGCGATCGCTGCCGTACTCGGCAGCGATTCTTCGAAATACTTCTGGAGATCGTCGCGGGAGATTTTCATTTTATTTTCTCCTCAAACCCATACACGAAACGGATGTCACCCAAGTAGAAAAGGCGGACGTCGGGGATGCCGTACTTCACCATAAGGAGCCGCTCGAGCCCGCCGCCGAAGGCGAACCCGCCGACTTTCTCCGGATCAAGACCGGCCGCGCGGATCACGTTCGGGTGGAACATGCCGCCGCCGCTCATCTCGAGCCAGCGCCCTTCTTTGCCCGGCGCTTCGAACCACACATCGACCTCGACCGACGGCTCCGTGAAGCCGAAGAAGCTCGGACGGAAGCGGATCTTCGCATCCTTGCCGAGATACTCGCGATAGAAACTCGTAAGTGTGCCCTTCAAGTGCGCAAGCGTTACTGAGCCCCGAGGACCGACCGCAAAGCCGTCGATCTGATAGAACTGCGCTTCATGCGTCGAGTCGGTCGCTTCATTGCGGAAGACTTTCCCCGGCATGATGCGGCGCAGCTCGCTCCCGCCGCTCTTCGCCAACTTTTCAAGCTCGCGCACAGACACCGAGGTCGTGTGCGTGCGCAAGACAGCATCTTTCTCGTCTTTGATCCAGAACGTATCCTGCATGCCGCGCGCGGGGTGATTCGGCGGAATATTCAGCCCAGTAAAGTTATGGAAATCGTCCTCCAGCTCCGGGCCGTACGCGATGCCGAATCCCATGCGGCCGAAGATGTCCGCGATCTCGCGGATGGCGATAGAAACGGGGTGGAGACGGCCCTTTTGAATCATGGCTCCAAATATAACAGATTGTGATAGAATCACGCCATATATGAGTCCTGAGATGTTCGCATATCCCTTCCTGTTCGTCGCGATATTCGTCGAGTCGTTCATCCTCGTGACACTGCTCTCGAAGCCCTCGCGTGACGCGCGTGCGCGCGGACCGGCGACCCTTTTCCCGACGGTCGCCATCATCGTGCCCTGCTGGAACGAAATGACGACGCTCGCAGCCACGTGCGAATCACTCCTCGCGCTCGACTATCCGAAAGAGAAGCTCGAGATCATCCTCGTCGATGACGGCTCGACCGATGCGACGCCATCCATCATGCAGAGCTTCGCACACCATCCACAAGTACGCATCATCCTCAAAGAGAACGGCGGGAAGCATACCGCACTGAATGCCGGCATCGCCTCGACCGAAGCTGAGCTCATCGGCTGCCTTGATGCCGACTCCTTCGTCGAGCCGGATGCACTTCGCGAAATCGTGCCGTGCTTCATCGATGAGCGTGTCGCGGCAGCGACTGCCGCCATGTCAGTACATCGTCCGAAAAATATGCTGCAACACATGCAAAACGCCGAGTACACCTTCGGCATCTCACTCCGCCATTCTTTCTCCTCGGTCAACGGCCTCTACGTCACGCCGGGACCCTTCTCCTTCTACCGGCGCTCCATCGTAAGCGAGCTTGGCGGTTTCCGCTACGGGCACCAGACCGAAGACATGGAGATGGCGCTCCGCATCCAGCATGCGGGCCATAAGATCGACAATGCGCCGCGCGCCCGCGTGTACACCAAAGCGCCCGACACTCTCTCGAAACTCATCAAGCAGCGCACGCGCTGGACCTCCGGCTTCCTCCGCAACATCCTAGGAGAATATCGCGGACTCATCGGCAACCGTCGGCACGGCACGCTCGGCATGCTCGTGCTGCCGAGCGCCCTGCTTTCGATCGTCAGCAGCATCCTGCTTTTCTCGCTCGTGCTCTTTAAGCTCACTCGGCACGCTTCCGCCGCGATCGAGATCCGTACGGGCATCCCGCTCTCGTATGCGATGATCCCGCACGGCTCGTTTGATTGGTTCTATTTTCCCGCAAGCGTGTATCTGTTCCTCGGCGTCGCGACCTTGCTCGCCTCATTTACCCTGATCGCTATCGGCAAGCGCATCTCGAGGACGCCGGGGAATCTCACACTCGGCATCGCCTCGTATGCGGTTTCCTACGCCTTCGTCGCGCCGCTCTGGCTCATCAGCGCGACGAGCGATGTCATGCGCGGCAAACGCCGCGGCTGGCGCTACTAATTTATGTCACTCGCTGCACGAAACGCGCTCATAGCTCTCGGTATCACGATCGTGCTTACCGGTACGGTCGCCTATGCGATCAGCTACCTGAATCGCGCGCGCGTCGCCGAGCTTTCGGCTATAGGGGACAAGCTTTCGATCGATATCCTCTCGCTCGATACACAATTCTCGCTGCTGACCGCAGCACCCTGCGACAGTAATGCTTCCTCGACCACGCTCATCAGCGAGCTCGCAGACATGGGTACCCGCCTCGCCTACGCCGAGAACCAGCTCGGCAGCGATAATGCGCAAGTGCTGCGCCTGAAGGATCAGTATTCCCTGCTCGAGATCCGCGACTACCTCATTACCAAACAGCTCGCTGCGGCCTGCGGCACGAAGCCGCCGGTCATGGTTCTCTATTTCTATAGCAATGCCGGTGACTGCGCCGACTGCGACAGGGCGGGCTACGCGCTCTCCTATCTGCGCGACACGTATCCGAAACTGCGCGTTTACTCCTTTGACTACAATCTCGACCTCGGCGCCCTGAAGACCCTCATCGCCGTTACCAAAGTGAAGAATACGCTCCCCGCTTTCGTCATCAACGGCAAACCGTCCTACGGCTTTACCTCTTTAACCGATCTCGAGAAACAATTCCCGAAAGGCGCACTCGCGACGACCACCTCAAAACTTTGAGC
>CALRDY010000029.1 GCA_943355045.1 Candidatus Nomurabacteria bacterium
TTTGAACAAAAACGATTAAGAATTTATGCGACTGCTTTCAGGCGCTCGATGAGGCCGGCGAGGGGGAGGACGGTTTCTTCCTGCGTCTGGCGATTGCGCAGGATGGCAGAACCTTCCATTGCTTCCTTGCGTCCCATGATGAGGAGGTAGGGACTTTCGCGCTTTTCGGCGAGCGTGAGCTGCTCGGTCAGGGACTCGACGCCGATGTTCTGCGTCAGAGAGATGCGTGCTTTACGGAAATCTTCGGCGAGTTTGATGGAGAGCCGTTTCGCCTCGTCGCCGATGTGGACGAAGGAGAAACGCATCTGTGCAGGCGCAGCTCGCTTCACGACCGGGCCCGTGCTCGCTATCTGAAGCACTGCGCCAGTCGCACTAAATGGGGTGGGGAAGAAGTGGCGGGTAAAGTCGCCGTAGTGCGAGCCCCATGCGACGCGACGTCCGCCTGCCGTAATCTCGAAGCACGTATCGTTCCAGACATTGCCGCGGCTGATCAGGTTGCGCGCGAGCTCGTAGGGTGTCTCGGTCATCTCGAGGTATTCGAGCAGGTCCTCGAAGCGCTTGCGGCTCGCGTCGGAGAGGTGTTCGGTCGGCGCCGGCAGGTCGTCGGCGCATTCGCGCGCGATGAGGAGTTCCGCGGCGAGGAAGGTGTCTTGCTTCGCGCAGTTCACGCATTCTTCGGGAAGCGTGCTGGCGCGCTTCTTGAAGAAGTTTCCGAGCTCGCGCGCGTAGCGCGCGCGGGTCTCTTTGTCGCCCATGGAATTGATGCGCACGACGGGCTCTTCATGGAAGAGGTCGCGCGTCAGCGCGCTGAGCGCGCGGATGATGACGGCGTCGGCGAGCGCGTGGTCTGCGCCGAGCGCGTGCAGCTGTATTATGGCTTTCTTCGGTGCGGGGCGGCCGGGCGCGATGTTCGTATGCCAGACAAAAAGCGGCTGCCGCGGAGAAGGGGTAAAAGAGATGCGCTGGCATTGCTTCAAAAAGCTGGTAAGCGTCTCGGCCGCTGCGTCATTTCCGAGATGATTGAGCGCATCCGGATACTCGGTAGCTTTTCGTGCGGCACCGCGCGAAGCTGCAGTCAGTGTCGAGAGCGGCGTGAAGCCATAATACTGTCCAAACGCGTGCGCTTTGCTTAAGAGTTCGTCTGCCGGTATGGTGTCGCGCATCATAGTGCTACGGGAGTGGTCGTGCTCGTTGAGGCAGAGGTCCCATACGTCGTTTTACCGGGGAAGAAACCGCTCTGTGTGACGGGCAGGAGTCGCAGGTCGACGCGACCGATGATGTCCCTTTTCGGCAGTGGGCCCCAGATACGCGAGTCTGAGCTGTTGGGGCGATTATCGCCCATGACGAAGTACTCATCCGGATTCAGCGACATGTTTTTTGTGTACGTCGCGTCTTCGTTCACGATATACGGCTCGGCAAGCGTGAATTTCTCGCCGGAGGCGGTTGTGATGGTAACGATGCCGTGATTTATGGAGACCGTTTCGTTCGGAAGGCCGATGATGCGCTTGATATAGAAGACGGACGGGTTGCCCGGATAGCGGAAAACGATGACATCGCCGCGGGCGGGCGCTTTGAAATAGTACAGGAACTCATCGATGATGAGATAGTCGAGATTTTCGAAGGTCGGATGCATTGAGTCGCCATCAACGACGAAGGGCGAGACTATGAAGATGCGAATCGGGATGACGACGACGACAATCAGAAGTGCAAGCGTGAAAAGATCCTTCAGAAGACCCTTTCCGGTGTCAGACATGCGCGTATTGTACGCTTCGCTTTTTTGCGCGCAAGTTTTAAGTACAAAGCCGTGCATACTTCGCGGTTCGGGACATTCCGGAGCCGCATAATTTCCTGCTGGAAATTTGCTCTGGCTCGTGCCGTCGCGTCTGCGCACGCTCCGGAATGTCCCGAACCGCTTCGCGTAGCAATTCAGCGTGCTGTGGGTGTACAATGCCCGGTATGGCAATCGTCATTGTGGGTCTCGGGAATCCGGGGAAAGAGTACGAAAAGACGCGGCACAATGCCGGGCGGAATGCTGTCGAACTCGTGGCGAAGCAAGAGGGATTCGCCGAGTTCGTTTTTAATAAGACGACGAATGCGCTCGTGAGCAAAGGCGCGATTGGCAGTGAGAATGCGACGCTCGTGCTGCCGGAGACGATGATGAATCTTTCGGGGAAAGCGGTCAGTGCATTTGTGAAGAGTCCGAAGGCGGCAAAGAGTCTTCTCGTTATTCATGACGATCTCGACCTGCCGCTTGGTACGATAAAAATGGTTTTTGGGCGCGGCAGCGGCGGGCACAAGGGCGTCGAAAGTATCATGCGCGCTATTAAGACGAAAGATTTTGCACGCATCCGCATCGGCATTTCAGGAGTAGGGAAGAAGAATCAGGCGAAAAAGGTTTCGGGCGAGGAGAAAGTCATCAAGCTCGTCATCGGGAAGTGGAAGCCGGTCGAAGAAGCTGTTGTGAAAAAGATTTTGAAAAAAGCCGCCGAAGCAGTGCGTCTCTTTGCAACCGAAGGTATCGAATCCGCTACCATGTTCGCGAACACACGCTAAACGCAAAACCTTTTGCTTTTTATGAATGAATGGCCAAAAATTAAAAAAGAGTGGCCGACGACTAAGATAGAGGAGGAATTGAGAGAAGGATGGATTGTCGCTCTGGCCGTAGAGATTATCGAAAGCCGTGAAGTGTTTCCTTTTTCCGGTCTCGATTCAGGCGCATATGCAAAGATAAAAGCTGATGAAGAAGAATCCCCGGGCTACGCGACCCCCATAGATGAACTAGTGAAGAGATTCGAAGATGAAGGGATGAGAGTCGTCTTGGGAAAAAATCCTGAGAGCGGCAATGTCTTCATCTTGCCGCTCCAGAGCGATGACATCGAGAATGACAGCCTTTTCCCCCGGCATTTGCAAATCAGCGAAGGGATGAATGAGAAGCTCAAGGAATTGATTTCGCTCGGCAGGGGTTAGGAATAAAAAGAAATACGCGGCGCCGGAGGCGCCGCGTATTTCTTTTTCGTTCTCCCAGCGGAGTGCGAGTGTTATTTCGGAGGCTCTCGGAGGCGAAGCAGCAGGGCAATTTTTGCGCTGGAGGGGTCTGCGCGAAAATTTGCGAGCCGAGAGCGAGAACGCCCTCCCGCAGGGGAGGGCGATTCGTACTCCGAAATAACACTCGCCGGAGCTTCTACTTCTTCTTTCCCGCGTACGTAAGCGTCATGCGCTGATCCTTCGGTTCGAAGAGCGCGATAGTGAAAGGGTACGTCTTGCCAAGTTCGAGCGTCTCGCGGAGCTCTGCCGGCGTCTTGAATTCGCCAACGTGTACGAGTCCGGCGACGCCTTCCTCGATTGACGCGAGCGCTCCGTGCTTGTTGTATTTGATGACGACGCCCGGCACCTCCATGCCCTTCGAGTAACGCTCGACAGCGGTGTGCCACGGATTCTCTTTGAGCGCCTTGATGGAGAGCGAGACTTTGCCGTCCTTGATCTCGATGATCTTGACCTTCACGCTGTCGCCGACATTGAAGAGCGTATGCGGATTCTCGACGAGACCCCAGTCGAGCTCGCTGATGTGCACGAGTCCCTCGAGTCCCGGTTCAATCTTCACGAAGACGCCGAAGTCAACGACGCCCGTCACTTCGCCGGTCGCCGTATCGCCGACCTGGTACTTGTCGATGAGCGATGCCTTCTCCTCAGCCTCGTTCGTCGTGCGCTCAGAGAAGATGAGCTTACCTTCCTTCGCATCGGCCGTAATGATGCGCACGGAAATCGGATGGCCGATGAGGCGCATGAGTTCGCCGAGGATTTTCTCCTTATCGCCTTCCGGTACGCGCGGATAGTGCTCCTTCGAAAGCTGGGATGCGGGAAGGAATCCAGGAATGCCCTGCCACGAAAGGATGAGACCGCCCTTGTTCGCCTCTTCGACGACGAGCGAGTATGGCGTCTGCGAGAGGATCGCCGTCTCCGCTTCGCCCCAGATGGCTGCCTGGCGGGCTTCCTTGAGGGAGAGCTCGATGTAGCCTTCGCGGCCGGCCGGGTCGACGATTTTCGCGCTGATGATGTCGCCCGGATTCGCTTTGCGCAGGACGTCTGCCGCATTCAAGTATTCGCGACCGTAGATGAGGCCGGTACCGAATGGGGCAAGGTCGATGTAGACGCGACCGCGATTGATCGCGATGATCGCGCCTTCGACGAGGTCGCCCGCTGCCGGCGGCATCGGGATGGTATCGACAAGAGCCGCCATCGGGTGTCCCTCCGGCAGATGAATCGTCGCGACAGGCACAGCGGCCTTCTTTTCTTCAGACATATATATAGCGGTGTGGATTTTCGACGAGGGTACTGGTTCCTTTCGAAATCCAGGGTTAACGCCTCGCTACTTCTCCAGCACGCAACAAACAGACTATAGCAAAGGGAGTAAGAAAATGCTAGAATGAGCGTACTTTATGGTTATCACACACCACGGTGGGCAATGCTTCAAGGTAACGCTCGGCGACCTCACAATCGTCTTCGACCCTATCAATAAAGGCGCGACGCTGCCATCGGCCCGCTTCGGTGCCGACATCGCGCTCGTCTCGCGCGACCACCCGGACATGAATGGCGTCAGCGAAGTGACCTACGGCGAGAAGGTGCCATTTGCAATCACGGGTCCCGGCGAATACGAGCGCCAGGGCGTAGTCATCCAGGGCTTCCTCTCGAAGAGTGCGTACGGCCTCGCAAAGGGTCAGACCGAAGCATTGAATACGATCTACACGGTCGACCTCGAAGACATGACGCTCGTGCACCTCGGCGCGCTCGCCGATGCGGAGCTTTCAAAAGAAGCGCGCGAAAGCATTGACGAGATCGACGTCCTTTTCGTGCCGGTCGGCGGAGATGGTGTGCTCTCGCCCGAGGCGGCGCACAAGCTCGCAGTGTCGCTTGAACCGAAGATCATCATCCCGATGCACTGGAGCGGCATCGGCGAACCGAAATCGCTTGAAGCATTTCTGAAAGCGGCGGGGAGTACTGGCGAAAAAGTCGACAAGCTTACCCTCAAGAAAAAAGACCTGGTCGGGCTCGATGGGCGTATACTGGTGGTAACGCCATAACGCTATGAATGCCATGAAAACCGTTTCCGAGCATATCGAATATGTAAAAGGGAAGCCGCATCACATCCGCAAGCAGATTGCTTTCGGGGTGTCATCCGGCATCGCTGCGCTCATCGCTCTCGTGTGGCTCATAACCTCGGTAGGATCGGGCGCCTTCGCGCTCAAAGGAAGCACGTTTTCGGACGATCTAGGACTCGTTCCGGCACCTGGCTCAGATGCATTGTTTGGGAACCAGAATCTCGCCGGTGCCGCCGCGGCGCTGCAAGACGAGTCCGTGCCAGCACATATCGAGATCATCGACGCGCCTTCTGCAGCAGCGGAAACGAAGCGGGTCGAGCAGACGACCGTGCCTTTTTAATACGTAACTGAATCATATGGCTCGCGGAAAGGAGGATAAAGATAAGCTCGTAGCGACACCCGTCGTCGCAAATGTCATTGACCAGCCGATTGTCGCCGAGATGCGCACGTCGTATCTCGACTACGCGATGTCAGTCATCACGGCGAGAGCGCTGCCAGACGTGCGCGACGGATTGAAACCGGTGCATCGCCGCATCCTGTACGCGATGAAGGACATGGGGCTCGTGCCAGGATCGAAGTTTCGCAAGAGCGCGACCGTGGTCGGCGAAGTGCTCGGTAAGTATCACCCGCACGGCGACGTCGCCGTGTACGACACGATGGCGAAGATGGCGCAGGAATTCTCCTATCGCTATCCGCTCGTCCTGGGACAGGGAAACTTCGGTTCCGTCGACGGCGACTCGCCGGCGGCGATGCGTTACACCGAAGCGAAGATGTCGCGCGTCGCCGAAGCACTCCTTACCGACCTCGATAAAGAGACGGTCGCGTGGAATCCGAACTACGACGCGACGCGCGACGAGCCGAATGTGCTCCCGGCGGCGCTGCCGAACCTACTCTTGAACGGTACGCTCGGCATCGCCGTCGGCATGGCGACCAACATCCCGCCGCACAACCTCCGTGAAGTCGTCGCGGCGACGGTGCATCTCATCGAGAATCCGGAAGCGACGACCGAGGACTTGCTTCAGTTCGTCAAAGGTCCCGATTTCCCGCTTGGCGGCGTCGCATTCAATCAGGCCGACATCCGGCATGCGTATGGCACGGGCAAAGGGCCGGTGGTCGTGCGCGGCGAAGCGGAAATAATCGATGATGGGAAAAAGGATACGCGCATCATCATCACGTCTATCCCGTACCGCGTGAACAAGAGTGAGCTCATCACCCGCATCGCGGACTTGGTGCAGGAGAAGAAGCTCGAAGGCATCCGCGACTTGCGCGACGAGTCCACCTCCGACATTCGCGTCGTCGTCGAGCTGAAGGGTACGGCGCATCCGCAGGCAGTCCTCAACGCTTTATATAAACACACGGATCTCGAAAGCACTTTTCACTACAACATGCTTGCGCTCGTCGACGGCGTGCCGGAGATGCTCTCGCTTTCGGGCATGCTCGGCTATTTCGTCAAACACCGCCAAGAGGTGGTCAAGCGCCGCACTGAGTTCGACTTGCGCCAGGCTGAAGCGCGCGAACACATCCTCCTCGGACTCTCGAAAGCGCTCGATCACATCGATGAGGTCATCGCCATCATCAAGAAAGCAGCGGATGTACCGACGGCAAGCATGGCGCTCCAGAAGAAGTTCGGTTTCTCGGTACTCCAGGCGGCAGCCATCCTCGAAATGCGCCTGTCGAAGCTTGCCGGGCTCGAACGCCAGAAGATTGAAGACGAGCTTACTGAAGTGCAAGCGCTCATCAAACGCCTGAAAGAGATCCTTTCTTCGCCGAAGAAGATTCTCGCGGTCGTGAAGAAGGAGCTTGAAGAACTTGCGGAGAAGTACGGCGACGACCGCCGCACCCGGGTGGTGCGTGGTGGCGTGCAGAATATCTCTGTCGAAGATCTCGTACCGGACGAGGAGTCGATGCTGCTCCTTACACAGGGTGGGTACGTGAAGCGCACGAATCCGAGCGAGTACAAAGTGCAGAAGCGTGGCGGCGTCGGCGTCGTCGATATCGCGACAAAGGAGGAAGACATTGTGACGCACTTCCTCGTCGCTTCTGCGCATAGTGATCTGCTTTTCTTCACGGATTTCGGCAAAGCGTATCAGCTCAAGATGTACGAGATTCCGGAAGGCCGGCGCGCCACCAAAGGCAAGAGCATCATGAATTTCCTCCCGCTCTCGGGCGAGGAGTCGGTCACGAGCGTGCTCGCGATCCCGAAGGGTGCGGCGCTCGATGCGACGTCTGTCGTCTTCGTGACCGAGGAAGGCGTCGTGAAGCGTGTCGCGGCGCGTTCTTTCGCCTTTGTTCGCCGCTCCGGCATCATCGCGATTACTCTGAAGAAGGGCGACAAGCTCGTCTCCGCGCATCACGCCGCTGAGGGCGACACGGTATCCATCGTGACCGCAAAGGGTCAGAGCATCCGCTTCGAGGCTGAAGAAGTGCGTGAGATGGGTCGCACTGCCGGCGGCGTGCGCGGCATGAGCGTGCGAAAGGGCGACCGCGTCGTCTCGGCCGAAGTCATTTCCGTAC
>CALRDY010000030.1 GCA_943355045.1 Candidatus Nomurabacteria bacterium
GGTACCGCGTCTTTTCAGGGATCAAGAAAGAATGGAAGACTCCGGCGAAGGGGCTCAAAGACGAAGAAAGCTTGATCAAAGAAATGGAAGCCCTAATCAGCAAGACCTTTTTACTGACGAAAGCCGGTAAAGAGAAGTATTACACCGCAGACTTTTTCTTGCGCCTGTTCCGCTCGATGAAAGAGGTCAGCGCGTACGCGAGCGGGAAAAGCTGGCAGGACATCATAAATACTTTTCATGCCGACACACTGGAACAACTTACGAGCTTCGAGAGATACACGCCCGACTTGTGGTATCGCGGGAGCTGTTTTGTCCATTTCGGCAAACTGCTTTTCTGGCTGCAGCAGAATGAGGTTGCTTTGCCGCAAAAGAGAATCCTTTTCCTTGAGCGGATGCGAAAGCTGCAAGAGCAGTCGATGCCGGAAGCATAAATCGATTTAGATGCCTTTCTGGACGGTGTAGAATGAGGATATGAAAAAGAAGATCGTCGGCGCAATCATATATCAGGCAAAAAACGGAGCAATTGAGCTGCGCGGCGATGCGTCGCGCGAGACGATTTGGGCGACACAGGCGCAGATTGCGAATGCATTTGAGGTTGATGTCCGAACAATCAACGAACATATTCAAAACATTCTTAAAACGAAAGAGCTTGAAGAATCGGCAACTGTCCGGAATTTCCGGATAGTTCAAAAAGAAGGAAAACGTGTGGTTGAACGTGACGTGAAGCACTACAACCTAGATATGATTCTTTCTGCCGGGTATCGCGTAAATAGTAAAAAGGCGACGCAATTCCGCCAGTGGGCGACAAAGACGCTCCGCGAACATATCACGAAGGGCTATACCATACACCGCAAGCAGATTGCGAAGAACTACGATGCGTTCATGAAGTCCGTCTCGGATATCCAGGTGCTCCTGCCGGAGCACAGACTCCTTCAAGTGCTCAAATAAAGTGCCTTACTTCGTCTACCTTCTAGAGTGCGAGGACGGTTCCCTCTATGCGGGCATTACGACCGATGTTGAGCGGAGATTTACTGAACATCGGAGCGGGATAGGGAGTAATTTCACAAGAGCGAAGAAGGCGAAGCGCATGTTGTATACGGAAAAGCATCCCGACCGAAGCTCGGCGCTCAAACGCGAAGCGGAGATAAAGAAATGGCCGCGCACAAAGAAACTATCTCTTATTGCCTGATATACGTGTAGCCACGTTCTTTAGTCATTATAATTCTAACGCTACGAAACATGAGAACCTCAACGGTTGCATGGATTGTCGTCATAGCTCTCGTCATCCTGGGCGGGTGGTACTTGCAGTCGAAAAAAGAGATCGAAGAAAACGTACAGCAGGCAGTAGTACCGACCGACATGCAGAGCTCGGAGGAGCAGACGGATACTGATCCGCTCTCGATACCGCCGGTCGTCACGCTCATAAGCGATGCAAAGCTCGGAACCATCCTGGTCGCGGCAAATGGCATGACGCTCTACTCGTATGCGAAGGATACGGTCGATGCTTCTAACTGCTCCGGCACCTGTGCTGTCAACTGGCCGCCGTACACTCCGGCAATAGATGAGCCGCTCGTCGCAGGCGCTGGCATACCCGGTCAGTTGGCGACCATCACGCGCGCAGACGGCTCGACTCAATTCACCTACAAAGGCATGCCGCTCTACTTCTGGAAGAATGACACGAAGCCCGGCGACACGACCGGACAGAATGTCGGCGGGGTATGGTTCATCGTAAAGCCCTAATAGTTTTCTGAAAAGTCGTTCGAAGATGCATACCAAACGGAAAAGAGCCGCCCGGGCTCTTTTTTGTTTGGTATTTTTCACTCATATCGGATATCATGTTCATAACATGCCCATGATGATACGAGGAGCGAGTGTGAGTGTTGTAGCGCTCGCGCTCGTCTACACCTTCGGCTACTCGGGTCTCGTCGCGACGGAGTACCGTTCGGCCGCTGCCGATCTAGCGGAGCGCTTCATCCCGTTGCCGGAACTCGACAAGGCCGACTACGACGCGCGTATGCTCGCGCTCGCTCATGTGAGCGGCACCACCGAGGTTTTCTCGACCGCCTCGTCGTCGGTACGCGTCGTCTCGACGGTTTCGACAAGCTCACCGCAAGCAACCACCCCGTCTCTTTGGCCCGTGAGTGCGGCGTATCCAAATGCGGATGCGTTGCTGCCGTTCAAGCGCGTCGTCGCGTATTACGGGAATTTCTATTCAAAAAAGATGGGCGTACTCGGCGAATATCCGACCGACCAGATGCTCATGATGCTCGCAAGCACCACGGAGAGATGGGAGATCGCTGATCCCTCGACGCCGGTGGTACCGGCTATCCACTACATCGCGACCGTCGCGCAGGCGGGCGCGGGAAAAGAAGGGAAGTACATCCTCCGGATGCCGGATGACCAGATTGATCATGCGCTCGAGCTCGCGCGCCGCGTGAACGGGATCGTCTTTCTCGATATACAGGTCGCGAAGAGTACGCTCGAGCGCGAGCTGCCGATGCTCGAGAAATACCTGAAGATGCGGCAGGTGCATCTCGGCATCGATCCGGAGTTCTCGATGAAGTCCGGCGATCGACCCGGCACGGTCATCGGCACGTTCGATGCTGTCGACATAAACTATGCCGCCGAGTACCTCGCGAAGCTCGTCCGCGAGAATCATCTCCCACCGAAGATTCTCGTCATACATCGCTTCACGAAAGATATGGTTACGAATTATAAGAAGATACGGCCCTTGCCGGAGGTGCAGATCGTGATGGACATGGACGGCTGGGGGTCGCCGGAAAAGAAAAAAGGGACGTATAGCCGGGTCATCGTGCCGGAGCCGGTGCAGTTCACGGGCATCAAGCTCTTTTATAAAAATGATCTCAAACCGCCCTCGACCGGTCTTCTTACCGCCGACGAAGTCCTCAACCTCACTCCCGCGCCGATTTACATTCAGTATCAATGATCACGGCCGCGCGGAGCGCGGCCGTGATCATTTCTCTCCTTTCAGGATTATCTTTCCATCAAAACCGCCACGCTCGTTTCTCTTCTGTACGCGCAGTGTCTCGACATTTTCATACTCAGGCAATTTCCGTAGCGCCTCAATGACTTCCAAAACGTCGGCCAACTCTTCAGGAGCGCCCGCTTCAGCAAATTCGCCTACCTCCTCTGCTAATTTTTTGATGAGTTCGTCTTTGTACTCCTCAGACGAGGCGATTCTTTTTTCATAGGGAATACCTTTCCCGTCCAACATCTCGGGAATCTTGTCCCTGACCAGCTTGTTGTAGCTTTCCATAGGGCGAGTATACCCTAGGCGGTTATCAGAGTTGCGCGTTTTCGGCATGTGGTATCATTTCCCACATATGGAAACCAATGAACCAAACAGCAAATTCTTACCAGTCGCAGTCGTCGTCGCAGGGCTTCTTATCGCCGGTGCGGTCATGTGGAACGGTTCGCGTCCCGCAGCAGGGCCGGACGGAGCAGCACCCAAGGCTGATATTAAAAACGTGAAGACTGCCGGCAATCCTTTTATCGGAGCAGAAAACGCGCCGGTTACCATCGCTTTCTGGAGCGATTTCCAGTGCCCCTACTGCAAATCTTTTGAAACCGGTGGAGTTACGGGAATTACGACACCAGCAGCTCTACCCGATATCATCAAGAACTATGTCGATACTGGCAAGGTAAAAATAGTTTTTATGGACTTCGCATTTCTCGGTCCGGATTCGACAGATGCGGCGTTGTATAATCGGGCGATATGGAAGCTCTACCCGGACAAGTACTTCGGGTGGCGCACTGCAATGTATGAGGCGCAGGATGAGGAACATGGCGGTTTCGGCAACGCTGCATCCATCGATAAGCTTACTGCGACTATCTCCGGTATCGATGCGGTAAAGGTTGCAGCTGATGTGAAAGCGAACACGGCCGCATACCAGGCGATGGTAGACGCCGACAAAGCCGAGGGCCAGAAAGTTGGCCTCAATGCAACGCCTTCGTTCGTTATTGGTACACAGTCTATTTTGGGTGCATACCCGTATGCAAAGTTCCAGGAGGCGATAGACGAAGCTCTGAAATAACCATTTAGGAACAACAATGCGCGGCCGACGAAGTCGGCCGCGCATTGTTGTATACTTGCAGCATGACTGTCCTCTATGTCGCTTTCGCAGCTTCCGTCGCTACCTTCATCGGGGGCTTGTTCGCGCTCCGCTTCCGCGACAAGCTGCATCTCATCCTCGGTTTCTCGGCGGGCGCGGTTGCGGGCGTCGCGCTCTTTGATCTCTTGCCTGAAGCTATCGAGCTCGGGTCGAAGTATCACTCAGCATCGACTATTGCGCTCTTCGTCGCCCTCGGTCTCTTCGGCTACCTCATTCTCGATCGGCTCATCCTTCTGCATACTCACGAAGAGGATGATGAAGAAAATGCTCCGCGAGGGTTCTTCGGCGCGTTCACGCTCGCGGCGCACAGCTTCCTCGACGGCATCGCAATCGGCGTCGGCTTCCAGGCCTCTGCGGTCGTAGGAGCTGTCATTACCGCAGCCGTGCTGACGCATGACTTTTCCGACGGCATCAATACCGTAAATCTCGTACTGAGAAACGGCGGGAGCTGGCAGCGCGCTTTCCGGTGGCTGCTCGTCGACGCCGCTGCGCCGCTTGCGGGCGCCGCTTCCACGCTATTCTTCCATATTCCCGAGTCATACATCGGGCTCGTGCTCGCCGTCTTCGTCGGCACCTTCCTCTACCTCTCGGCGAGCGACCTCATCCCCGAGAGTCATCACCGGCACCCGCGCGCGCTCACGACCGTCATGACGCTCCTCGGTGCGGCATTGATCTATCTGGTCGTGCATCTGGTATAATTTCTTCATGAAAATATTTTTCCAATGGCTCATCTCAACGCTCGCGATCCTGGTCGCGGCGTATATCGTCCCAGGCGTCATGATCACTCCGGTCGGAGCGCTTATCGCCGCGGTCGTCCTCGGCGCGCTGAACCTCTTCATCCGCCCGATCATCCTCATTCTCACTCTCCCGATAACCATCCTCACGCTCGGCCTCTTCTCACTCGTCATCAATGCGCTCTTGGTACTGCTCGCGTCATATCTCGTACCGGGATTCCTAGTCTTCGGATTCTGGCCGGCGTTCTGGTTTGCGCTCGCGCTCTCTGTCGTGAACTGGGTCTTCAATCTTTGGAGCCGTGACTAGGACAGCGGATGTCCTGACCTCGTATGATTGATCCTGAACTCCTCGCGAAGCTTGAAGAGATTTCTGCGAAAGCGGACAAGGCATACCGCGCCGCTGAAAGCGTACGCAAATACCTCTTCTGGACGGGTGTCATTACCGTCGCGCTCATCGTGCTACCGCTCATCGGCCTCGCTTTCGTCATCCCGCAGTTCATCAATTCCTATGCGACCGCACTGAGCGGCATCGGCCTCTAGCAGTTACTTGGGGGTTAAACCCCCAAGTAACGCGTCTTGACGCAAGGGAAGCAATCGTGGTAGAAACATTGAGGAAATCAGATAAAACCTGAACCTTACACCTGGTTGCGAGGAGGTGGTATATGCGCGCTTTGCTCCGCGTCATTCTAGTTCTGGGAATATGTCTTTTGTCATGGAAAATGTTCATGAAGCCTGTGGCTACAGAAAGGGATATGCTCGTCAACGATCTTCGTAGGGACATTTCCAGATTGGTCTTGGAAAAGGAACTTTCTCAGGAAGATGAAAGAATTGTTCGTGAGACATTAGCATCGTTTATCGGCAATCCGTTGCTTAAAACGCAGAGAGAGATGGTCGATCATTCGCGGAAAGCTCGGGAGCAATCCTTGTTTGTTGAGGACGAAGGAGGTAGGGCTTTCGTAAAGAAGATGGCGGAAAGAGCTCTCGTTCGGGTAAATAAGGGGAAATATCCGCCCCCTTCGGTCACTTCCGATCTGGCGCATGACTTTGTCCGACTCGGTGCTCTGAAAGAAATATTTATCGGTGCGCACCAAGAGAGTCAGGCGCTAGATGTTCTTCTGCGGCAGGTCATCATTCGCATACAGATGACAACTTCAGCATGATTTTGATGGTAACGCCCTGGGTACGAAAGTACTCAGGGCGTTGTGTATTGCGATAGATAAAATATAAGGCCCCTGGACTACGTGTGTAGCCAGGGGCCCGCGAGACTAACCGGTTACTTCAATTTCCTTGAATAGCTGTCCCATCGCTGGGCAACTGATTTCGCAATACAACGTATACTTTTTGACGTTGTCCTGACCTGCGTTCAATTTCATTACCACTTTCGTATGCCTGGGTGATAACGCCTCACTTTCCAAACGAAATTCTTTTCTTTCGCCATCCTTGGGCGCTAAGATTGTGAATTTATGTTCTGGGTAGTTATCGGATTCGATATCGTTGCTCGCGCTTATCGGGTACGCGTAGAGGAGAATGATCTCCACGGGCCCAGGTGGCAGTTTGAGCGATTCGCCCAGCGGAGTCCCATCTTCGTAGGAATACCCGCTCTGATTTACCTTGATGCTTACTGATGCGTTTCGCACCTCCGTATCTTTTGTCGCTGAAGCAGTATGCAATGCGGTGTATGCCGCAAAGGCGAATAGCATCAGTACTCCGACGATTACCGTCATCACGATCTTTTTCATGCAAGCTCCCTTCGCGGTAATAATGAGTTCCCCCCATCGCCTCGCGAGCGAGACGATGGGGCATGGGAATTTCATCCGACGACGTTTTGGCCAATTTCGCCGAGAACGACCTTGTGCTTCAGTTGTTCGGCTGTGATGATGTGTGTCAGCACGTCGTGTGCCTCTTTCGTCATCAGGCAGTCGTGATTACAGACCTTTCCTTTATCGAGGTGCGTGCATCCAGTAAGGACATTTTTGTCCCGAAAGATGTTCACGTCGACGCCTACGTTGGCCAATTTTTTCTTGACTGGGCACATGACGCGAAGATCCGCATGGGGGACGTCGGGTTTCTCAGTACTCATAGCACCTCCTAATTGATAGTGTGACGTTGAAACGTACGTAAAAGAACTCTCTGCCGCCGTGCACTATACTATCACTAGAGTAAGTTGTAAAGACGTGCGTTTTTTGCATTAAATACCGCGTTTGCCGCGGGCGAGATTGATGAGGATGGGAAGGAAGGAGAGTACGACGATGACAAGCGAGATCGGGACTATGTATTTCTCACTATCCGGAATTACCGAACCAAGAGAAAAGCCGAGAATGACCATCCCCATGCCCCATAGGAATCCGCCGAGGATGTTGTACGAGAGGAATTTCCGATAATTCATGGAGCCGGCGCCGGCGAGGATGGGCGCGAGTGTGCGCACGATCGGCACGAAGCGCGCGAGGATGAGGGCGCGGCCGCCATATTTCTGATAGAAGCGCTCAGTGCGCTTGAGATATTCCTGCTTGAAAAACCA
>CALRDY010000031.1 GCA_943355045.1 Candidatus Nomurabacteria bacterium
GCGTCATGCAGCTTACAAATGCCAACACTGGGACAGCCGCGAGGACCGATCTTCGCCTCAGCAATGGAACAAATCTTTTTTTGATTGCTAATTTCGGTACGTCATATACCGCGCCCCCGTCTCAAACCCCACCAGCTGGACCAATACCGGCAGCACCATCCCCGGCAACCTCGCCCTCTCCCAGACCGCCGTCATCGGCGACTATGTCTACCTCTTTGGCGGGCACACCGGCGCCGCATACACCAACGCCATATACCGCATCCCGGTCTTCACGAACTCTCCAAACCTCGCCTCCAACCAATCCTGGAAATACAGAGCAGCGACGGCGGGCGCCGGCCTCTGGCTCTCCGCCTCCACGACCGGCTCCATCTATTATTCATCTGGCACCGTCGGCATCGGGACCACCTCGCCATACGCTCTCCTCTCCGTCTCCGGCACGGTCGCCACCACGACCTTCGCGCTGCGCGCCGCCGCCTCGCAGACCGCCAACATTCTCGACCTCTACGACTCGACCGGCGCCCGCTCCTCGGTCATCACCGCCGCCGGCAACTGGGGCATCGGCACCAGCACTCCATACAGCAAGCTCTCGGTCTGGGGAAGCGGCACGGGCACGAATCGCCTCTTCGAGCTCACGAACTCCGCTTCAACGACACTCGCCTCGGTACTTGAAAACGGCACCGCATATTTTGCCGGAAATATGGGTATCGGATCTACCACGCCATGGGGATTATTGAGCGTGAACCCCAACGGCATTACCGGCCCCGCATTCGTCATTGGCTCCTCGACCGCCACCAATTTCATCGTGACCAACGCCGGCAACGTCGGCATCGGGATGACGCCGTCCAACATTCTCGACATCACAAAAACGCAAAACGCAGCTAGCGTCATGCAGCTTACAAATGCCAACACTGGGACAGCCGCGAGGACCGATCTTCGCCTCAGCAATGGAACAAATCTTTTTTTGATTGCTAATTTCGGTACGTCATATACTCCATCTGGACTCGCTCGCACGGACGGTACTTTAATCCAAGCCAACGGCGCGGGCGGGTTAACGCTCAATACTGGTGGGGCATATCCGATTTATTTCGGCACCGGCGACGCTGAGCGAATGCGCATCGACTCTACCGGCAACGTCGGCATCGGGGCGACGAGTCCTAGTAGTGCCCTGCATGTCTCTGCTCCTAGCACACCAGAGGGTGCGTTTATCAGAATAGATAGCGGAGGAGCAAATAATCGAGCGACAGGATTTAGAATAGACTCAACCTTTGGTGGCGTCTCTCAAAATTGGCGTATTGGACATATATTGGATAACACGGGAAACCTCGGGTTTATTGAAGGGACTAATGAAAGATTTACCATCGCAAAAGGAGGCAACGTCGGCATCGGGGACGCAAGCCCGGACGCCCTGCTTGACGTGAAGGGCACGGTCTGTCTGGACCTGAACGCCGACGAGGCCTGTACCGACAACACGGCCGCCATCTCCGATGCCCGCCTGAAGACCAATGTTACCGACATCACGGGCGGCCTCTCGCTCGTGGGGCAACTGCGCCCCGTCCGCTTCCAGTGGAACGGAGAATACCACACCGGCACTTCCACTTCCCTCGGTTTCCTCGCGCAGGAGGTGGAGCAGGTATTCCCGGAGCTCGTCATTACCGACACGGCCGGCTACAAAAACTTGGATTACAGCAAATTGACCGCCGTTCTCGCTGTCGCGGTCAAGGAGCTTGATGCGCGGACGAAATTTATCCAGAACGCCGCGACATCGACGGTTCTGACGGTGGATGTCGCGGGGAATGTGGGCATCGGCACAACGACGCCCAACTACAAGCTCACGGTCGCGGGCGACATTGCGGCCACCGCATTTGTAAACACTTCGACGAGGGAGGCGAAGACCGATGTCAATTACGCGACCGCAAGCTCGTCCGAGACTATGCTCGACCGGCTCGTAAATCTGAAAGTCGCGACCTACCGTTACAAGATCGAGGATCAGTCCGATCCGTTGCGCATCGGCTTCATCGCCGAAGATGTGCAGACCATTGCGCCGGAGATACTCGCGCCGAACGGCAAAGGCGTCGACATCTACAAGCTCGCGACGTTTACGCTCTCGGGTGTGCAGGCGCTCGCCACGAAGCTTGATGCGGAACACATGCGCGTCACTTCGCTCGAGGTACGTGTCGCCGCGCTTGAGAGTGGCGCGGTCAGCAGCGCGAGCGGCTCGCCGCTCGCGCTCTCCTCCTCGACCCTCGCGAGCGCGCTCGAGGGCTTCGGCGTCCTAATCCAGAAGGGCATCGCGCAATTCAATACGCTCGTGTTCCGCCAGCTCGTCGCAAGCAAGGACGCCGACGGCACGAGCTCGGCGGGCAGCGTGCTCGTGCTTACCGGCAACACGGTCGCGCAGGTAAATAACTCGCTCGTGCAGCCTTCGACCAAGGTGTTCGTCACGTTCAATTCGCAGATCGCCGGTAGCTGGTGGGTAAGCGACAAGACCGCGGGCTCCTTCCGCGTCATCCTCTCGGCACCGCAGCCGTCCGATGTTTCCTTCGATTACTTCCTCGTCCAGACGCAAGGGCAGATCGCCACCTCCACTCCGAACGTGATTTCAGGCACCGTCTCGCAATCAAGCGGACCCGACACCACGGCTCCGGTCATCACGCTCCTCGGCGACAATCCGGTGCACGTCTCAGTCGGCGGCATCTTTACCGATCCGGGAATAACCGTCGCCGACAATTCGGGCAGTACCGTCCCGTACGTTACGTTCGTCAACGGCATAGAACAGCCGGTCTCCGCAATTGATACCGGAAGTCAGACGACCTACATCATCACGTATGTGGCGACCGACGCGGCAGGGAACTCCTCGACCATCACGCGCTCGGTCATCGTCGGCAGCCCGAGCGCACCGGTAACGACCGCAAGCAGCACGCCGTCCTCGACCGATACGACCGCGCCGGTGGTAACGCTCACGGGTGCAGCAGCGATGCAGATAACGGTCGGTGATACCTTTACCGACCCGGGCGCGACCGCCGCCGACGATGTCGATGGCAGCTTGACTGCGAGCATCGTCGTCACTGGCGCGGTCGATACCGCGATCGAGGGCCTCTACACGCTTACCTACACCGCCACCGACGCCGCCCTCAACACCGCCTCCGTCTCCCGCGTCGTGACCGTCGCCGCAGCGCCAACTATATAAGGTATGAAAATAGTTGTTTTTCTCACGGCACGCACTTTTATAGAAGGTCTTGATCCTCCAGTGCGTGGCGAAGCACGTAGGCTTCTCGATCTTCTTGAAAAATACGGGCACTCTTTATCAATGCCGGTTGCGAAACCGATTGGCGGCGGGTTATGGGAATTGCGGCTTACTGGACGACCGCAAATCCGGATGCTCTACGGTTTTTGTGAAGGAATTCCTGTCGTTGTTCTTGCTCTACAGAAACAGCGCTCAGCCCTCCCACAGTCAGCCATAGCCCTCGCGCATAAACGATTTGACGAGTATTGCGAATGATATAGCGTATATGCTATAGTAGGCTTATATGAAAAAGCAGAACATCAAGATATACAAAACCAAGAGCGGAATCGAATATGTACTGTTCGAGGATATGAAGAAGGAGATGCTTGCGGATCCTAAGGCTAAGGAAGCATATGACGCGCTCGGTCCGAAATACGCTCTCATCAGCGCGATGCTCGATGCGCGAAGTAAGAAGGGTATGACTCAAGCAGAGATTGCGCTTCGCGCCGGTACGACACAATCGGCAATCGCCCGTTTTGAATCCGGTCGTACGAACCCGACACTCGAGTTCGCTTCACGACTGTCCCACGCGCTCGGTGCGAAGCTCGAGATACGGCTTTCAAAATAAGAAGTTAACTGTGGTGTAGACAGTCCATTTTAAGGTCAAATCTTAGGATTGTGCGCACAGGTTGCTTGACGGTCGAACCGCCAACTCGAATGAAAATGTGGACTTCGTAAGTCCACATTTTTATTTACCGTCGCCGCCCCTTCCACTACCGCAACCTCTACACCAGCTATCTAACGTATGCAGAAAGATTTCGACAAGGGGATATCCTCGTTGCCGCTTGTTCAATAAAATAATATGATTGCAGTATGAAAGAAGGGGAAATGGAAAAAGAGACCGATACCGAACTTCTTGCCCGCCTCATGGCGGAGGGTTTTGGGCAGGTAAACACCCGTCTCGACGGTATCGACGTGCGTCTCGACGGTATGAGCGATCAGATCATCTCTCTCGAAAGAGGACAAGCTGAAACCCATCGTCGCTTGGATTCCATCGAAAGAAAGCAGATCGGCATGTTAGAAAGCATCGATGAGACTGTGCATCGAAGCGAATTTGTACAGCTGGTTCGACGGGTGGAATTTTTGGAAAAGTAGCACCCACAACATGACCGATTCAAATGTGGACTTCGTAAGTCCACATTTTCATTCGAGCGCGAGTCGAGAGGTCAGGCTCTCAGCATCGTGAAGATAGTTCCGAAGTTCGATCGCATAATCGCCAGATTTTTCTTACCACTTGGAGGCCGGGCCTCCAAGTGGTATTCTTTAGTAAGTTATGGCGATGAGAAAAACACAATTTGCAGAAGGAGAGTACTACCACATTTACAATCGCGGCGTAGACAAGCGATCCATATTTGATGATCGTGAGGATGTCGAGCGTTTCTTGCAATGTATGCAGGAATTTAATGTTGCTGAACCGATCGGCAGCCTCTATGAAAACTCATTCAAGCGTGACCAGCTTGGAGGCCCGGCCTCCAAGCTGGTCGTTGAAGAGGAAGATCTGCCATTGGTGGAATTTATTGCCTACTGTCTTAATCCGAATCATTACCATCTCATACTCAAGCAAATCGTAGAAAGGGGTATAGAAAAAATAATGCAAAGAGTCGGCACTGGTCACACGATGTTCTTTAACAATAAATACGAAAGAAACGGTTCCTTATTTCAGGGCCGGTTCAAAGCATTGCATATTGATTCTAATGAATACCTGCTCCATCTAAGTGGTTACGTAAATCTGAATGAACGTGTGCACCAACTTGGAGGCCCGGCCTCCAAGTTGGTGCGATCAAGCTGGGGAGAGTATACGGATGAAAGGATTAGTGGGATTTGCAAGAAGGAAATTATTTTCGACCAGTTTAAAAATAGGGATGAGTATAAGGAATTTGCGCTTTCATCCCTGGAGTCGATTATAAGAAGGAAGCAGGAGTTGAAAGGCATAGAGGATTTTTTGCTCGAGTAATTACTTGGAGGCCCGGCCTCCAAGTAATTACTTTCAGGGAAAATAGTCACTTGGAGGCCGGGCCTCCAAGTGAAGCCTCCAAGTGATGTTGCTGCTGGGAAGGGGGGTGTTTGGGCTGGTGGTATACTTTCGGTATTGATTCTTTAATTTCTTAATTTTTTGTCCATGGCTATTCGCGTCGCTATCAATGGTTTCGGGAGGATCGGTCGGGCGTTTGCGCGTCGCTCGCATGGGCGCGGCATTGACATTGTCGCCGTGAACGATCTTGGCTCGCTCGAAAATCTCGCGTACTTGCTCAAATACGACACAGTATATGGCCGCGCGCCCTTCGCGGTTTCTGCACAAGTCAGACTTGTGCAGGAGGGTGTGGATAACAGTGGCGGTGCGCTCGTGATTGACGGTAAAGAGGTGAAATTCTTTTCGGAAAAGGATCCGGCGCAACTGCCGTGGAAGGACTTAAATATCGATGTGGTCATCGAGTCGACGGGATTTTTTACGGACTACGAAAAGGCGCAGGTGCACATTGCCGCGGGCGCGCGTCGCGTCGTCATCACTGCACCGGTAAAAGGAGAGTCTGCACTCGGGGCGACCGTGCTCATGGGCCTGAATGAGGACAAGCTCGCGACGTGTCAGATAACAAGCAATGCGTCGTGCACAACGAATTCTGTAAGTCCGGTCATCGCGATTCTCGATGAAGCTATCGGCATCGAGAAAGCGATACTCTCGACGACGCATGCATACACGGCGAGTCAGTCACTTGTCGACAGTCCGTCGAAGAAAGATATGAAGGAGGGACGAGCGGCAGCGCAGAATATCGTACCGACTTCGACTGGTGCGGCAATCGCGGTCGCGCAGGCGTACGCGCCGCTTACGGGAAAGTTCGACGGTATCAGTCTGCGAGTGCCAGTGTCTGCTGGCTCGATAGCAGACATTACGTTCATCGCGAAGCGTCCGACGACGAAGGAGGAGGTAAATGAGATACTGCGCGGCGCCGCTGCGGCGCCGCGCTGGGAGGGCATCTTCACGACCACTGACGAACAGCTTGTCTCAAGCGACATTGTCGGCGAGCCATTTGCGTCTATTGCGGATCTCGGCATGACGCGCGTTGTCGACGGCACGCTCGTGAAGGTTCTCGCTTGGTACGACAATGAGATGGGATACACCGAGTCACTCGTGCGACATTGTATCGCTGCCGCCAATGCCTAATAACATATTCATCGCATCCGACCACGCAGGATTCGCGCTCAAGAACGCGCTCATCGAGCATATTCGTACGCTCGGGTACGACATCATCGACTTAGGCCCTTCTACGCTCGACCCAGAGGATGACTATCCGGATTTCGTGACGCCGCTCGCGAAGCGCGTCGCGAGCGAGCCTGAGAGTCGCGGCATCATCATCGGCGGCAGCGGACAGGGCGAAGCAATGTGCGCGAACCGCATACCCGGCGTTCGCGCCGCGGTCTTTTACGGGCCTCGGCACGTAACGGCAGCGCTCGACATCGAAGGCGATCATTCTCAAGACGGTTTCGACGCGGTGCGGCTTCCGCGTCGGCACAATGATGCGAACGTACTCGCCATCGGCGCGCGCTTCGTTTCAGGAGAGGGCGCCGATGAAGCGGTCCGGATATTTCTCGAAACGCCGTTTTCAGATTCGCCGCGTCACGCGCGTCGGCTCGCGAAATTCTGATTGTC
>CALRDY010000032.1 GCA_943355045.1 Candidatus Nomurabacteria bacterium
CCCCCCCCGCGACTGCTCCTTACCCTGCTTGATCGCGTCCTGCGACTCCTCCACCCTTTCATGCCTTTCATTACTGAGGAAATTTACCAGTCGATGCCAACCAAGGATGCAGAATTCCTGATGGTCGCGAAATGGCCGTCATAAGTGCGGTAGAATAGGCACGTGACCCCTACGACGCTCGGCTACGCATTCCTCGGCGGACTCCTGCCGTCTTTCATTTGGCTCTATTTCCTCCTGAAGGAGGACGCGCGCTGCCCTGAACCGAGGAAGATTGTCGCGCTCGCTTTCATCGCGGGTATGGCGGCCGTGCCGTTTGCGCTCCCGCTCGAGCAATATGCGAAAGCGCACCTGCTCGGCGCCATACCAGTCCTGACCGCCTGGGCGCTCATCGAAGAGATGCTCAAATACGTCATGGCGGCGACGTTCATACTCTGGCGGCACGCAGTCGATGAAGCCCCGGACTACGTGATCTACATGATTACCGTGGCGCTCGGCTTCGCGGCGGCAGAAAACATGCTGTTCCTGCTCACACCGATTTCAAACGGCCATATCGCCACGAGCTTCTTTACCGGCGATATACGCTTCCTCGGTTCCACTCTGCTTCACATAACCGCCTCGGCGACAATCGGTTTCGCATTCGCCTTTTCGAAGAATTACCGCCCGCCGATGCGCGTCGCTGCGTCGGCGGGCGGACTTATCCTCGCTATCGCATTGCATACCGCCTTCAACACGCTTATCATAAGCGAAGGTACTTCGACCACTTTCGCTGCGTTCTTCCTCGTCTGGACGGCCGCGGTCGTTTTCTTCGCGACCTTCGAGGTGCTTAAATATTTCCAGTACCGTAACCTCCCTACTAATACCTGCTTACCATGAATACCAAACGATCGTTCTTTGAACGCCTTTCCGGCAGTCCAGCGGCTAGCGACGCTTTTGATTCTTTCGACGAAGAGCTGCCGGTTACGACAAAGCCCTCGAACAAAGGGCATGCGCATGCGTCGGTCCAGCCGGCGCCGCTCGATGATGAGCTCCCTTCAAGCGAAGGACAGCTCCCGATCGACGTGCATCAGACGGCGGGCGACATCATCATCCGCGCATTCGTCGCGGGCGTACGCCCTGACGAGCTCAATATTTCCATACGTCGCGATATGGTAGAAATTTCCGGCTCGCGCGCAGAACGTGAGCAGGTTTCCGGTCCCGATTACTTCACGCGCGAGCTCTTCTGGGGCTCGTTCTCCCGCGCGATCCTCCTCCCGCAAGAAGTCGACGTCGAAGCGTCCTCAGCGAGCGCCAAGGACGGCCTTCTGACCATCATCCTCCCGAAACTCGACAAAGCGCGCCAGACGAAACTGCGCGTGAAGGCAGGCTAGTCTGCTGCCAAAAGGTTTATTTCAATAGAATCGTCTCTTGCGGAGGTGGGAGCACTGCTGGTACGGCCGTAAACGGCAGGCGCGTGAGGAGGCGTCCCTCGCTCGTTTCTATGCTGACGCGCCACTCCCCCATCTCGAGTATCGGCACCGTGGAGTACCCGCGATACCCGCCGTCGCGGCCGCCAGCGATCGAGTAGGTAATGACCGATTTCGTCAACCACGCTTTCTGAACCGAATCATACCGCTGCCAGCGGTGAACAATCGTCGTCGCGAGCTTCGTCGGCGCGAAGACGGAACTGTATGCTGTGAGAGACTCGCCCAGGACGACGCGCAGCGTCGGCGGGAAGCCCAGATACCGCACCTGCCACGATTGCCCCGTCTCATTCTGCGCCAGATACGTGCCGGAGACACGCACTATTCCATGATAGATGCCAGATACTTCCGCCGAGAGCGGCAACGGCGGGAGCACATTCGTAAAGTAGAAGACATTCATGAGGACAAGCACCGCGAGCGCTCCCGCTCGTATGCGCCAGACATCGTCTAGGAAGCGCTCGCGTGCGAGCGTGCGCAACAGCATGGTAAACAACGCGAAGACGACGAGCGCGAGCGCGCCGCTCGCGAGGAAGGTCAGCGTCCCGATACTGCCGGTGTAGATCGGAACGGCGAAGATTGCGTAGGAATAGAGTGCGAAGAAGAAGAGCACGCTCGTAAACACGAGACGCGAATGATAGTGGCGGAAATATTCGCCGCCAAGAAATGCAAGAAGCAAGAAAAGGAGGAACGGCCAGGACGCGCCGAAGTTCGCCGAACGCCCGTAGAAAATGACGAAGCCGCTCCAGAACCCGCCGAGCGCGAACTGTATCACGAGAGGAAGAAGTAAGCGCCAGCGCGAGGCGGACCGCTGCTGCCCTTCGGAAATCCCGCTGCGGGAAGCTCGTATTTCAAACCAGTGCAAGAGCGGGATCGCGACGAAACAGACGGCCGCATAGGCCGCGAATACGGCCTGAGTCTCCCAGAGATCGATGCGTCCGAAGAAAAAACCGTCGGCAATGAAACCGGCGACCATCGCGAGCGCCGAGAGGTGTCGCTCATGGGTGCGCACCAGGAAAAAGACCTTCTGCAACATACTGGTGCCTAGGATCAGATTTGCACTGATGACCCTTCCCTCTTCAGGGGAATGCTCTACTAGCTGAGCTACCTAGGCAATGCCGGCATATTAACACGAAGAAGTGCTTCTTTCACGCCGCTAATGAAGCGCGTTCTTCAGCAGTTTTTGTCTGTAGCTTATTCAGCTTGATGAGCATCTTCGCACCCTCTTCGCGCATTCGTCCGTCAAGCAGAGCTCGTGCCTTCTCTGAAAGCACTACACTGTGGAAAACTATTTCCTTTGGGACGAATTAAGAAGCTTTTGGAGGTCAGCGGTAGTCGGGAGGCCGAAGGCATTCGTACCGGAGACAGGCACGCCGGACACTGCCGAAAACTTCGCAATAATCGGACCGAGGTACTGCTGATAGAGGTACAGTGGCAAGACAAGTACGACGACCCAGATGATGATGCGCGAGAAGAAGCTGAACCACTGATCCCTCCGGATAGCGCGCAGCATGCGGTGGTTATCCTTCGCGAGCGCGTGAATCTCTTCAAGCTGTCGCTTCAGTTCAGGATCCATATGCCATATATTCTAGCACCCCGAACCCATACAATAATCGTACCAGTGTTCAACGCCAGATGTTGAACACGGTAGCGTGTGCCCTCTGCCGGAATCGAACCAGCATCTACCCCTTAGGACGGGGCTGTTCTATCCATTGAACTAAGAGGGCGAGGCGCCGAATAAGCCCGTATATCGAGCCTACGAAGATAAGAGGGTCGAACAGTTACGCGGTAATGCCGAGGGAAGACGCGAGCCTTTCCTTGTCAAAACCGATGATCAATTCATCTCCGACAAATACGACTGGTACACCCATCTGCCCTGACTTCTGGATCATTTCCTGACGCTTTTCGAGGTCGCGTGCAACATCGTGCTCGGTATACCCGATACCCTTTTCTTTAAGAAACTCTTTAGTCATCTGGCAAAAGTGGCAGGTCGGCGTGCTGTAAATGATTACTTTTTTATCCATGGTTGTTTGGTTATGCGGAGAGTATAGCATGCATCATTATCTGCAAAAACAGTGGTGCGGGTACCGAGAATCGGACTCGGGTCTCAACCTTGGGAAGGTCGCGTTCTACCACTAAACCATACCCGCATATTTTACAAACAGTTCTACCAAGCCGACGCTTCGGTCGGCTCCCCGACCCCTGCTGCAGGGCGTCGGGGCCAAACCATACCCGCTTTGCTACTCAGTTTAAAACCAATTCAATATTCGCTGCCACCAGGACGGCATCGTCGTCGGAGTCGCGGTCGCAGGCGGCACTACCACGATAACCTCTTCTCCGGGACGCGCAACCCCGAATGCCGTTCGGATAGCGGCGTCCTGCCCGCGCTCCGTGGCGAGCGCAGCAAGCGTCGCAGCAAGCGCCGTCTTGCGCTCCTCGAGCGCCTGGTACTGCATCTCTGCCTCGTGCGCCTGCGACACTGCGATATGCGCTTTCCCGGAGAGCCCCCAGATGAGCGACATGAGCCAGAAAGAGACAAGCAGCAAAACGCCGATGAGTATCCCTTGTCGCCACTGTTTCGCGCGCATGAGTCCAGTATAGCGTAAAACAAAGCAGTAGTTGACATATAGCACAGTAAAATGCTATAAATAATTCAGAGTTGAATTTTGGTGCCATAATTCAATACCCAAGAAAGGGGTTCTTATGAAAAGATCGTTGATTGACGAACGAAAGAGAGTGGGCAGAAAATTTCCCGTGCGACTATTGTTCACTTTGGCGCGAAACAAGGAACTTCGCAAATTGCAGATCGCTGTCTCTGGCATCAAAGTGGGGGAGATTAGCGACTTAGCCGGAGTGATGTTTCCTGAAGGAGACTTCGGGTGGTCCCCAGCTCTCTGTGTGTCGACTAGGCTTGGGACGCGCATTCTCAAACAGTATCCAAATCTCGCCAAGGTCTCCCTGAAAGGTGTCGATAACTCAAACTATGAAAAGTTCGTGGACCGTGCCATAAAGAAGCTCGGCTCGAAAGAACTCGAAATACGCCCAGCCAAGAAATAGAGTCCGCGGTCGCCAAATCTTCATTGATCCCTGGCGACCGCTTTATTTTATACGGACGAAATAAAACTATTCCGCGGAGGACTGCACCATCTTCATGAAGACATCTTCGGGGATAGTGACCTTGCCGGTGCCGCGTTCGAGCATCTTCTTCTTGCCGCGCTTCTGCTTATCCAAGAGCTTGTTCTTGCGCGAGACGTCGCCGCCATACAAATAGCCGGTCACATCCTTGCGCATCGCGGAGAGCGTCCGTGACGCGATGATGCGCCCTTGCACGCGCGCCTGAATCTTCGTATTGAAAAGCTGCTTCGGCAGGATCGTGAAGAGCTTCTCCACCATCTTATCCGCTTCCTCCTCTACCCTCCTCGCTGCGACGACGCGCGCAAAAGCGGCCACTGGTTCCTCGGCGACAAGTACGTCGAGCCGCACAACATCCGCCTCCCGCTCGGGAAGGATCTCGTATGAAAGCGACGCATAGCCCGAAGAAACGTTCTTCAGTTTATCGAAGAAGCCGCGCATAAGCTCGCGGAGCGGCATCTCGATAGTCATACCGATGCGGCCATCCTGATACGTCTCGGTCGCAAGTGTCTGCGCCTCGTGCTCATAGAGCAGCTGGATGAGCATACTTACAGAGTCGGGCGGGGTAATGATGATGACCTTCGCCCACGGCTCTTCGATCTTTAAAATGTCGCCGTGCTCAGGGAATTTCGCTGGCGTGTAGATAGTCTCGCGCGTACCATTGTGCCTCGTGATTACATAGGAGATAGTCGGGATAGTAACGACAAGTGCGAGACCGAATTCGCGCTTCAAACGCTCGGTCACGATTTCCAAGTGCAAGAGTCCGAGGAAACCGCAACGGAATCCGCGGCCGAGCACACCCGAAGACTCTTCTTCAAAAGAAAGCGATGAATCGGAGAGGCGCAGACGTTCCAGCGACTTGCGCAAAAGCGGCAGGTCGTCCTGGTTCTCGGGATAGATTGAGGCCCAGACGACCGGGCGCGGACGCGCGTAGCCCCCAAGCTCGGGCAGAGCGCCATGCACCGCGCCGACAGTGTCGCCAACTGCAACGACGCCCGGCTCTTTGATGCCCGTCACGATGTAACCGATCTCGCCGGCGGAAAGCGTCTCGGACGGCGTCTCGTCCGGCATGAAGATGCCGGTCTCAAGCGAAATGAAATCTTTCTCGGCGGCATGAAACGTGAGCGGCTGGCCCTTTTTGAACGTGCCGTCAAACACGCGCAGATACACCGCGACGCCGCGATGCTTTGAGTACGAAAAATCGAAGATGATGCCGCGCGGCTCGCCTCCAACGGGCGACACAGAAGCGTGCGGCGGCGGAACGCGCTCGACGATCGCTTCGAGAAGCTCGTCGACGCCCGCGCCAGTCTTTCCTGACACCGCGAGTACCTGATCGACCGATACATGCACCAGTTTCGCGAGCTCTTCTTTCACTTCGGCCACGCGCGCGGCGGGAGAATCAATCTTCGAGACGACCGGAATGATGACGCACCCTTGCGCCTGCGCCATCGCGAGCGTCGTGAGCGTCTGCGCCTGCACGCCCTGCGTCGAATCGACGAGGAGCAAAACGCCTTCGACCGCGTGGAGCGCGCGTGAGACTTCGTATGAAAAATCGATGTGTCCGGGCGTGTCGATCAGGTTCAGGATGTAGTTCGTCCCCTGTCGCGCGTAGTGCATTCTAACCGGCTGCATTTTTATGGTAATGCCCCGCTCACGCTCCAGATCCATGCGGTCAAGCACCTGGTCGCGCATCATGCGCGCAGGGATGGTTCCTGTGCGCTCAAGCAGGCGGTCAGCCAACGTGGATTTCCCATGATCCACATGGGCGATGATGGAAAAATTTCTGATCTGGTGGGGATTCACGGTTGTATCGGTTCTTCGGCGGAAGGCGGAAGAACGGCACGGCGGGCGCCCGGTATACGGACGAGTTTACCGAGCGCGCCGACAACGATGAGAAACTCCTCATTCTCAACGAGATAGAGCGCGAACGCCGAGGCGATAAGACCCACAGTACCAGCAATGAATCCCTCTGTGAAGACGGCCAGAAGCGTGGTCAGCGGCGCGATGCCGCCTTCAAGGAC
>CALRDY010000033.1 GCA_943355045.1 Candidatus Nomurabacteria bacterium
GTTTTTTTGCTTTCTTGGCTGCACACATCGCCGGCAGTCCGACCGAGACCGGATCAAGAGCGAGCACCGCATCTGCAGTACGCGCGGCTTTAAGCACGCGACAATAATAGACGTAGTGCCGAATGATTTTCGGAAAATGCCGCACCTCACTGAACTTAACCAAGTCAACCTCAATACCCTTCGCCGACAATCCCTCAAAAAGCAGTGTTGCATACGTCGCCGGACCGCCGATTTCGGGCGGATAGAGCGGGGTCGCGATGACAAGCTTCATAAAGCGTATTCTACTTGGTTTCGAACAGGCGGTCGAAGAGCGTTTTTACCTTGCGGGCGATGAGATCCCAATCGTAGTTCTCGAAGACGAGATTCTTTGCGGTCGCGGTAACTCGCGCCGTCTGCGCCGTATCCGACAGGATTTCTTTCACTACTGTCGCAATCTGTTCCGGCGAATCCGTATCGACCGCCCATCCGGTCGTCCCTTTGTCCGGATTCCGCTTCGCGTCAAAAAGAAAATCTGCGATGCCGCCCTCCTGTGTCGCGATGACCGGCAGTCCCGCCGCCATCGCTTCGATGAATGAATTCCCCATACCCTCGGAGCGCGACGGGCGGATGAAGATATCGCAGGATGTCAGATAGTTCGGCACTTCTTCGATCGATACGTACGGATGGAACTGTATGCGCGCGGAAACGCCGAGCTCGTCCGCGAGCTCGGCGAGCATTTCCTTGTCGGGACCATCCCCGAGCATGAAAAGATGCGCCTGTTCCGGCAAGAGCGAGAGTGCGCGAATGACTACCTCAAGTGCATTCTTATGGACCAGTCGGCCGGTATGGATGAGCCACGTTTCTCCTTCTTTTTTTCCTATATTTGCACGGATAGTTTCGAGAAGCTCCGGCGGCGGCACCTGCTTGAACCGCCCAGCATCCATGCCATTCGGTATGACCTCCAGAGGCCCCTGGAAGCTCCACTGCCGCGCCCAGGTGCCGAGAAAGGTCGATTCTGCGTGTACCGCGCTCGCATGACGGAATCCCCATCGCAAGAGCGGCTCGAAAAACCTGATATGCGCGCGCCCGTACACATGCTCGAATGGGTCGCCCTCTTCGAGAGTAAGGACATAGGGCGGCCGCACCCCGATAATCCGAAGCAGCACGATGGGAAAGACCATGTACGACATCATGGCCCACCACGCATCGAAATGCCGCTTGGAGTGAAGCCTCAGTGCCGCAAACGCTGCAAGTGGCACGAACAGCATTTTGTCGATATAGACCAGCGGATGATGCGTCGAAGCGACGCTCGCATTACGGCGCCCGAAGCCCACACGATGCACGAACACATTCCCCTCTTTGGAATGCCGCGGCAGCGATGAATCGAAACGGAGCGTTACCATATGGAACTCGATTTCCTCTGGAGAAATGCGGTCGGTAATCTCTTTGATCGCGACCTCTGCTCCGCCGACGAAACGCGGATAATATGCGAGAGAAAAAATGAGAATGCGTTTCATTGATGAAAGACTAGTACAGAAAATCGGGGAATGCGAATACTCACAGAAGTATGAAAGCTCCGCCTGCGAGCGCCATGACACCGAGGAAGCTGAGCGTCCAGGGCGAGCGGAAGAGGCCGGAAAGCTTGGTGTCGGCTGCCGGAACGGATTTGTCCGGAGACAATGCCGCCCCCGCGGCACCGAGTTCTATCGGCGCCGCGGGGGCGCGGACTTCTTCATCATGGGGTTGAACATTCGTCCTTGTACTGATAATCGGGTCGACCGTCTGTATTTGCTTATAACTAACGACGGGAGCGGGAGGTTGCGGATGCGAAACCGCCGGTACCTTCGAATATGCGGATGCCACTTCCCCGCTCGGATACAGCAGAGCTGCCGAATCTGTTATCGGAAGATCGATAACTCTCGAAGGGAACAAGATTGTGCGGCCAGCGAGAATCTGCGTATCCGCGGGAATCTTGAATTCTCGTCCGCCCATAGCCAGACGCCACAGCGACAAATCAAGCGTGCGCGAATCGTCATTCGCGAGCGTGATGCCGCGAGGAGATACGGAGACGATCCTAATGCCGGCATTCTTCACGGTTACGATCATCTCGCTCCGCGCGTCGCCGCCGTCGGAAGTGGTCACGTGAACGATTGCGACATATTCGCCCGGATCGTAATACGCGTGCAGGACGCTCGCGCCCGTCCTCTGCATCCCGTCGCCAAATGACCACCTGACGAGAGCCTCATCGCGCCTATTGCCTTTACCGTCATACACAACCGCGACGAAAGGAGTGTCTGCACCGGAAGATACCGTGCGATTGCCGCTGGCAAAGATACGCAATGCCGGGACCGGAATGTATTCCGGCGGCGAGCCGCTTGCTGCTGCAAGTGGCGCCGCGCCGCTTTCATCAGACGACGTCGTATCCGATGTTGCGACCGTAATCGTTTTAGATGAATCGACCATCGAAAGGCCCGTCGCGGTTGACGTGGCCGAGATGAGTATCGTGTACGTTCCGTCAGCAGCAAAAGCGCCCGCCGTATTTGTGCCGTCCCAGACTTTCGGCGCCGGATTGATAACGCCTGAGCTCGAGTACAATGATTTAATCATGCTGCCGCTCGAGGACAGTATCTTGATGGATGCTTTTACCGATTCTGAAAAAGCGATGTCGATGCTCGTGGTAGTCGCGAGACCTGACTCGGTCGTTGCAGATGGATACAGAGTGTCGTGCGAAATCGTATAGGCTGTAAGCGTCGGTGGAGCCGCCTGCGCGAATGCGGGGAGAAAAATGGCCAGAATGAGAAACCCGGCGATGCGCATAAGAATGTATTTATGTGTCGCCCTTGAGCACTTTCCGAAGCGCGTCTTCAGGTACTTCGAAAGGCTTTTTCTCCGGCATCGCCCGCGACGGCTCTGCCGTCGCGGGCCTCTCCGGCTGTTTTAGCGGCTGGTTGCCAACTGCCGGAGACCCGCTTCGCTGAGACTCCTGCGGAGCGGGTCTGCTTTTCTCCAGCACCGCGGCAAGCGCTCCCTTGAGCGATTGCTGCTGTTGTGATTTCTGATGTTCCTTCTCCGTGCCGGTCTTGATGGTCATGGTGCGCAGAATGGTTTTCAATTCATCAGCTGACTTTCCGTTCAAGATGGGTGCAGTCCGTACCGGCAGATCGCCAGCATTTTTAACGACCGCATTCGGGCGAGGGGCGGAAAATTGCGGACGATTCACAGCTTCGCGATTCGGCGGCACGCTGTCACTCACAAAAGGACGGGGTGTCGGCTCTGGGCGGGGAAACGTCGCGGACTGTCCCGGCACTGGCATTCGCGGCGTGAGCGGCGACGGCATCCACGCGACATTCAAAAGCGGCGTACTGGTAGTCGGCGGCACGACCGTTGGCTTCACAACATCTCTTTGTGGCGGTACGAGACTTGCAGGCTTCTTCCTCATTCGTGCATCGGCAGGCGCTTCAGACGCCGCGCTCGCCGCAAGCTCGGCAATGATCGTGCTCTCGACACCGCCGCGCGGGGCGGCGAATTGCGCACGCGATGCGGCGACAACGTCATCCCGGTAAGAGACCGGCGGCGCCTCGATTGGCGGTATCGTCGTGGCCGAGAACGGCGCCGACCCGACGCCGTCGATCATGAGCGAGAGGTAGACCTGCCGACGATCGAGCGCCACAATGTCTTCCTTCGTGAATTTCGGCATGAAGATTGTTTCCAACACTTCCGCATCGAAGGGGCCCACACGGAAGACAACTGTCGTTCCGACGTTACCGAAGACCGCATCGCGCACTTCTTCTTCCATCTGCTCGATGTACTGATGCGCGATGACGAGATTCAATTTATATTTGCGCGCTTCAGAAAGAATTTCCGCAAACGTCTCGTTCGCGAAGTTCTGGAACTCATCGACATAGAAATAAAAGTTCGGGAGTTTCGCGAGCGCGTGCGCGGGGAGGTTCGCGCGACTCATCGCACCGAGGAAGATGCGCGTCGTGAGCATCGAGCCCAGGAGGCGCATGTTGGTCTCGCCGACGAGCCCCTTGGACAAGTTGATGATGAGTATCTTCTTCTCGTCCATCATCGTGCGGATGTCGAACGAAGACTTCGACTGGCCGATGATGTTCCGGATGAGCGGATTGCCGGTAAACTGACCGATCTTGTTCTGAATCGCGGGTGTCGCCTCCTGCGTGTAACGGTCGCCGTAATTGGCGAACTCTTTCGTCCAGAAATCCTTCACGACCGGATCTTTCACATTGTCGACGACTTTCTGCCGGTACGCTTTATCGGTGTACATGCGATTGACGCCGAGCAGAGTCGCGTCCGGATACTCCAAGAGCGCGAGGAGTGTATTCGTCAAAATGTATTCCATGCGCGCGCTCCACGCGTCCTCCCAGATCTTCTTGAAGGTCGCCATGAGGCCGCTGACCACGAGATGACGCTTGTCGTACCCGACGTCCTCCATCACATTGAAAGCGATTGGGTGCTCCATATCAAACGGCGCAAAATAGACGACATCTTTGATGCGTTCCTTCGGAACGTAATCAAGCAGGCGCTCGACCGTGCCGCCGTGCGGATCGATGAAGGCCAAACCCTCGCCGTTCCGCAAATCCTGGATCGCCATATTCTCAAGCAGCGTCGATTTGCCCATGCCCGTCTTGCCGATCACATACATATGCCGATCGCGATCCTTCGCTTTGATGCCGAAAGGGATGCTCTTCCCTCGCGCATCGGTCGCGGCGAAATAATTAATGCGTTCGGGATTCTCCATCGCTTGCAGTATAACAAAAAAGCGCGCGACAAAAGCGCGCGATTTTGCTCTTTGTGTACGCTGCAAATCTAGATAGGAGAAACTCCTTGCGGAGGAACCGTTTCTGAAACTGAGGAAGTCTGCTCTGCCGATGCAGTACGCGCTTCGCGCGCGCGGAGCGAGAGGCCGATGCCGGACACACAAGCGCCGAAAATGACTGCGAGCAGCGAACGGATCGATATTGGAAGTCCGGAGAACGGTACCAGAATGACGAGAATGCCGAGAAGGATGAGCGTGCTTGCGCGGGACATAGGCCGAGTATACCCAGGCACTCAATACTTTGCAAAGTATTGAGTGCCTGGGTATATCAGGGCTCCACAATGACGACAAATTCTCCGCGGACCGCCACCGGATGGGCGGCAAAATGCACCTGCACCTCCGTCACGCTCCCCGAGACAATCTCTTCGTGCATTTTGGTAAGTTCGCGGGCGATAGTGACGCGCGACGCATTGATCGTCTCCAGCTCTTTCAGTAATTTCAGTATGCGGTGCGGCGATTCATACAGCACGACGGGGATATCGCTCTCCGCTATTTTCTTGAGTGCGGTCTGACGCCCCTTCTTGTGCGGCAGGAATCCGAGAAAGGTAAATCCGGATGCGTCCATTCCCGCGATGGAGAGCGCGGCCGTGAGCGCGGAAGGTCCCGGTATCGCCTCAATAATCGCTCCGGGCAAGATGAGTCGCACCTGTGCCACGAGCCGCGCACCCGGATCACTGATTCCCGGTGTGCCGGCATCACTCACGAGCGCCACGTGCTCGCCAGCCTCAAGACGGGCAATGACCTCGTCTGCCTTTTTCAGTTCGGTCGCCGCATCGAGCCGCTGCAGCGGCTTTTTTATATCGTAGCGCGCGAGCACTTTCGAGATGACACGAGTATCTTCGGCATAGATCACATCGCACTCTTTGAGCGTCCGCAGAGCGCGGAGCGTGATGTCCTCCAAGTTACCGATTGGGGTCGCGACGACCGAAAGCTTGCCGCGCTTCGTGAAGACGGATGGTTCCATACCTACACAATAAGCGTATCCGCGATCTTGTAAATGTCGCCGGCACCCATCGTCATGATGGTGTCGAGCGGCCCGGCGTCGCGCAGCTCGCGCTCGATGGCGTCGAACGACTCGAGTGCGACGGCATCTGTCCCCGTGGCGCGAATGCGCTCCGCGAGCAGTTCGCTTGATATCGAGCCGTCGTCAACTTCGCGGGCGGCGTAAATAGGCGCAATCAACACTCGATCAGCGTCGGCAAATGCCGTGGCGAATTCGTCGAGCAAGTCGCGCGTGCGGCTGTAGAGATGCGGATGAAAAGCGACAATAATTTTGCCTTTCGTTTTTTCGCGAAGAGCTTTAAGCGTCGCTTTGACGGCTGTCGGGTGGTGGGCGTAATCGTCGTAGACATCCGCGCCATTTTTTGTCTTTCCTTTGTATTCAAATCGGCGCCAGGTGCCCTGAAACGCGGCGAGTGATTGCGTGATTGCCGAGTCTGAAATGGCTGGAAAAATCACGCGCGCAGCCGCTGCGGCTGCGCGCGCATTCATGCCGTTGAACTCCCCCGGCAGTCGCAGCGCGTACGCCGGTTCCTGCGTGTAATCGATGATGCGAGCTTGCCCTGCGTAGCCTTGGCGAAGCAGGGGCGCAATATTCGCATCGTTCGGATTAGTCACGATCGCCCCGCCTTCAGGTACGCGCTCAATCGCTTTCCGAAACGTCGCTTGCAGCGCCGCAAGCGATGGAAAATAATCCGTATGATCCCACTCGAGATTCGTGATGATGAGCACCTGCGGTGCAAGCT
>CALRDY010000034.1 GCA_943355045.1 Candidatus Nomurabacteria bacterium
AGAGACCGAGGGGATGCTGCGGAGCATCGTGCCCGAAGGTCGCTGGGATTCGTTCATGCAGAGCCAGACCATCGACCTTTCCTACGCGCACAAGTCAGATGCGCGCTTCCGCGTGAACGGGTACCGCGCACAGGGGACGACTGCACTCGCGCTCCGACTCATCCCGCACACGATCCATTCCTTCGCCGAGTTGAATCTCCCTTCCATACTCGAGGTATTCACGCAGCGCGAACAGGGCTTCTTCCTCGTCGTCGGGCCGGTAGGGCAGGGCAAGTCGACGACGCTCGCCGCGATGATCGATCGGGTCAATGACACGCGCGCGGAGCACATCCTTACCATCGAGGATCCGGTCGAGTATCTCTTCACGCCGAAGAAGTCGCTCATTCATCAGCGCGAGATACACATCGATACGCCCGATTTCCATTCAGCATTGCAAAGCGCGTTCCGCGAGGACGTCGACGTGATCATGGTCGGCGAGATGCGCGACTACGAGACCATCTCTTCTGCGGTGACCGCCGCCGAGACCGGGCATCTCGTCCTCTCCACGCTCCATACCAACAATGCGGCGCAGACCATCGACCGCATCATCGACATGTTCCCTTCGGAGCAGCAGTCGCAGGTGCGCGTGCAGCTCGCCGGTTCTCTCATCGGAATCTTTTCGCAACGGCTCATCCCGCGGGTCTCGGGCGGCCTCGTCCCAGCTTACGAGCTCCTCATCAATAACAATGCCGTGAGCACGCTCATCCGCGATGCGCGCACCCACGAGATAGGCTCCGTGATCCAGACCTCTTCGCAGGAGGGCATGATCGACATGGATCGTTCGCTCTCCGAGCTCGTGCACCGAGGGGAGATTACGGTCGAGCACGCCTACGAGCACTCGATGGATCCGAAAACCTTCGAACGCTACCTCTAACTTATGCTTTTTAAATATCATTCCATCGATCAGGACGGGCATGAACGCGAAGGGACCATCGAGGCTCCTTCGCAGGATATCGCCGTCACGGCGCTTCAGCGGCGCAATCTCATCATTTCGTCGATCGAATCCGCCGAGAAACGCTCGCCGCTCGATATCGACTGGGCATTCCTCAATCGGATATCCAACAAGGATATTGTCATACTTTCGCGTCAGATAGCGACCCTGTTCGAAGCGCAGGTGTCCGCGCTCCGCGTGTTCCGCCTGCTCGCCTCCGAAGTCGACAATACGCAGCTCGCATCCATCCTCTCCACTATCGGGGACGATCTGCAAGGCGGAAGCCCCATCAGCAAAGCGCTCGCGCGCCATCCGAAAGCGTTCTCGCTCTTCTACGTGAACATGGTGCGCTCTGGAGAAGAGTCGGGCAAACTGTCGGAGACATTCAACTATCTCGCCGATTATCTCGACCGCTCCTACGACCTCGTCAGCAAGGCCGAAAATGCGCTCATCTATCCGATATTCGTCGTCGCGGTCTTCTTCGGCGTGATGGCGCTCATGCTCACGCTCGTCATCCCGAAGATTAGTGCCGTCCTGCTCGATTCCGGGCAGCCGATACCGATCTACACCAGTGTCGTCATCGGCTTCTCGAACTTCCTCGTCCAGTACGGAGTCCTCATGCTCATCGCGCTCGTCGCTTTCGGCTTCTATCTATGGAAGCTGAGGCAGACCGAACACGGGAAGGTCATCTTCGATAATTTCAAGCTCGGGGTCCCGTACATAGGGGATCTCTACAAGAAGCTGTACCTTTCGCGCATCGCGGACAATTTCGCGACGATGCTCCTCTCGGGCGTCTCGGTCGTCGAGGCGATCGAGATCACGGGTTCGGTCGTCGATAATGCTGCGTACGCAGCGGTTCTGACCCAGGTCGGCGCAGACGTGAAGGGCGGCGCTTCCATCTCTGACTCCCTCGGCAAGCATCCGGAGATACCGGGCATCATGGTCGCCATGACGAAAGTCGGCGAGGAGACCGGCGAACTCGGCAAGATACTCACGACACTCGCTAAATTCTATAACCGCGAAGTGACGAATGCGGTCGATACGCTCGTCAGCCTCATTGAGCCGGCCATGGTCGTGCTTCTCGGCGTCGGCGTCGGCATATTGCTCGCGGCGATTCTGTTGCCGATTTATAATTTGGCGGGGTCTATCTAGCCGCGTCGGTGGCTATCCCGCACACTCAGTTCTGCATTGCTGCGCGTGTTTCTAGAGATTCCATGAGACGCGACGGAACTTCCGATGCTTTGGATTATCAGGGGCATCTCGCGGCGCAGCAAAAACACGATGCAGAACTGAGTGTTCGGGCTATCCACACCCTTGCTTTTATTAGAGCCCCTCTAGGCGTACAATCAATCCATTAACCCCATATAATATATTATGTACAAAAATCGTTCCAAAGTTTTCACTACCAAGCAAGCCGAGCGACAAGCACATGTCCGCATGAGTTTGTCCGAGGCATGCACAGGGAGCAAAGCCGTCCGCGGCTTTACCCTCATCGAGCTTCTCGTCGTCATCGCGATCATCGGCATCCTCTCCTCGGTCGTGCTCGCGTCCTTGAACACCGCCCGCTCCAAGGGCAATGACGCCGCTATCCAGTCTGACCTCTCGACCATCCAGACTCAGGCGGAGATCTACTACGGCGGCGCCGGGAATAATTCCTACGGCTCCACCCAATCAGCTTCTTGTGCTCCGACAGCGGGTACCATATGGTCTGATACGACGATCATCAAGGCGATTGCTGGCGCTGAAAGTGCGAACGGCACCTCTGGTGCTGTTTCCTGTAATTCAACCGGGATTGCGTACGCGATTTCGTCGACGTTGTCCACACAGCGCACATCCGGTACTCCAGATTACTGGTGCGTCGATTCGACCGGCGGCTCCTCGAAGAGTACGACCGTGCTCGCGAGCGCTGTCACGCTCTGTCCGACCGCGAACTAATCTCATATGAAATCAAACTTCTCTCGCGGCTTCACTCTCATCGAACTTCTCGTCGTCATCGCGATCATCGGCATCCTCTCCTCGGTCGTGCTCGCGTCCCTCAACACGGCACGCACGAAAGGGAATGACGCTGGCGTGAAGGCAAATCTCAACACCGTCGGCACTCAGGCGGCGCTCTATCTTTCGGACAACAGCAACTCCTACGGCACCTTCACGCTGGCGACGTGTCCTGCCGTTGCCGCAGCCGGCGCAACCGTCTTCCATGAGCCGACGATTGAGAAAGCGATAGCTTCGGCACTCGTTGATTCGGGTACTGGTGGCGCGACCTTCTGCGTTTCGAACGGTTCAGACTATGCGGCGGCGGTATCGCGACCAGAAACCGTCAACTCCACGTATTGGTGCGTCGATAGCAAGGGAAGTCATTGCGGCATTACATCACTGACCTCACCTTCGTGTTCGTGTTCGACGAGTCTCTAAGCTAGCGAACGATCGTTCCATAGCAGAAACCCGCGGCTTGCCGCGGGTTTCTGCTATGATGCACGCATGTTCTTCCTGATTCCTGCCGCGCTGTTCGTGCTCGGCGCGATCGTCGCGAGCTTCATAGGGGTGGTCGTCGCGCGTCTCAATACCGGACAGAGCATTCTTGTCGGGCGTTCGCGTTGTGATGCGTGCGGTGCGGCGCTTCCGCCACTTGCACTCGTGCCGATCATTTCATATCTCGCGTCCGGCGGCCGCGCACAGTGCTGCGGTGCGCGCCTGTCGCTTCTCGCGCCTGCCGCCGAAGTCGTATCGGGAGGACTTTTCGTGCTCGCATATGTTGCGCTCGGTCTCGACCCGGCGCTCCCGTTCATGCTTCTTTCGGTCTCTCTCATCCTGGCGCTCGTCCTCTACGACCTTGCGCACCAGATACTGCCGTCGCGGCTTCTTTTCGCATTTGTCGCGGCAAGTGCGGTAACCAGCTACGCGCTCGCGCCATCGCTCGCCGCATTCGCTGCTACACTTCTTCCCGCACTCCTCATCGCCGCAAGCCTTGCGCTCATTCACTTCTTATCTCGCGGCCGTGCTATGGGCTTCGCGGACGCTCCGTTCTCCTTCGGTCTCGCGCTGCTCGTTGGCACCGCAGCGCTTCCCGGATTCATCTTTTCATTCTGGATAGGGTCTCTAGTCGGGATAATCATGTTGGCGCGGAGGCCCCGAGGCTCTAGAATGGGGGTTGAGGTGCCGTTCGCGCCTTTTCTGGCCGCCGGTTTTCTCCTCGCTTATTTTACCCAATGGAACCCCTTACCACTTTTTTGAGCGCAGGGAGGGAAGCCATTCGCGGCTTCACTACCAAGCAAGTGAGACAAGAGGGAAATTCTTATTTTCCTCTTGCGAACGAGCGCCGGGAGCAAACCCTGTCTTCAGGGTTTACACTGACCGAGCTCATGGTCGTACTAGCGATCATCGTTACCATAACGACGGTCGCGCTCTCCAGCCAGAGCTCTTTCAATAAAACAATCATCCTCGCGAATACCGCGTACGACATAGCGCTGACGCTCCGCTCGGCCGAGACGTACGGACTCGTCGGCCGCGCGGTCGACGGGGCGACGAGTGCGGGGTACGGCCTCAATTTTCAGAAGATATCGCCCGGATCATTCACGCTCTTCGCCGATACGTTTCCCGGCCCGAGCGCTTCGAACTGTCACGGGCTGCCTGCTGCCGGCGCGAGCGCGCCCGACGCGAAGTCAGGCAATTGCACCTATGATCAGGGAGAAAAAGTCATGGACTACGTGCTGGGAAATAACATAACCGTGAGCGATTTTTGCGCTTACTCGTTCGGCAGCTGGGCGTGTGCCTATGCGCAGGGCGGGGGGCTGTCGTCGCTCGATATCGTCTTTGCCCGCCCGAACCCCGACCCGTTCATAAACATACAAGGGACGAAAGCGTGCCTCACTATTTCTTCGCCTCAGGGCGGCTCGCGCTTCGTCTCGATTGCGGCGTCGGGAGAGATAACCGCCAACGCCCCCTCATGCCCATGAATACACGTCGAGGATATACGCTCATCGAACTCATCGTCGCAGTCGGGATGTTCGCGCTGGTCATGCTGCTCGCTTCGGGCGCGTATCTCATGATGATAGGCGTCAACCGTCAGACACAGGGCATCACGACCGGCATCAACAGCCTCTCGTTCGCGCTCGAAGCGATGACGCGCAGTATCCGCACTGGCACGGGCTATGATTGCGGCGGTCTCGGCGACTGTCCGGGCGGCGCGAGCAGTTTCTCGTTCACGAATTCGAACGGCGTGCCGGTCTCCTACAGCCTTTCCGCGTCAACGATACAAGAGACGGTAGGTGGCAGTCAGCGCGCTTTGACTGACGCATCGGTAACCATCTCTTCGCTCATGTTCTACGTTTTCGGCACACCCTCGGTGCGGCAGGGCGATTATCAGCAGCCGCGCGTTACCATCATCGTCTCGGGCACGGTTTCCTCGGGACCCGGGAAGACTGAAGCCTTTACCGTTCAGACCGGAGCGACCATGCGCGGTTCCGACCTATGAGTATGAAAAACCTAATCGTCAGGCGCGGCTTCACTACCAAGCGAGTGAGACAAATGAGAAATTCTGTTTTTTCTTTTGCGAACGAGCGCAGGGAGCAAACCCGGCTCTGCGGGTTTACACTTATCGAGGCTATGGTCGCTATCACTATCGTCACGCTCGCGGTCACGGGGCCTTTGTTTACTGCGAGCCGCGCGATCGTCGCCGCGCAAATGGCTCGTCAGAAACTGACCGCATCGTATCTCGCACAGGAGGGTATCGAGTATGCGCGCGCGATGCGAGACAACGAGTATCTCGCCGCATATCAGGCGGGCGGCACGAACATCTCGACCGCTGCATGGACCGATTTTCTTACCGGATCGAGCGCCGGATCAATCACGCAGTGCCGCACGACGGCTTGCACGCTCGATCCGGCGCGGAGCATGGGTTCCGGAAGCGGCTTCGCGCTCCAGCCCTGCTCGGGAGCGTCCTGCGCGCCGCTGTACCTGGCGAACGGGATTTATACCGAACAGAGCGGCATCGCGGGATCGGTGCAGACTCCCTACACCCGCACGATCCAAGCGATCGATGTTTCGGCAAGCGACGTACGCATCGTCTCTACAGTTTCGTGGAGTTTTCACAGCGTTCCCTACTCGGTAACGGTCAATGACCACCTCATGCCATGGCAATAAAAACTGCAAATCGTAAGCCACTGGCAGCGGAAAGTTCGCGAGGGTTCGCGCTCCTCATCGCCGTCGTCTTTATGTCGGTCATGCTCACGTTCGGCCTTGCGCTCGGCTCGCTCAGCTACAAGCAGCAGGTGCTCGCTTCTTCGGCAGTCGAATCGCAGTATGCTTTTTATGTCGCCGACGCCGCGCTTGAGTGCGCGCTGTACGCTGATCAGCGGCAGAATCTTTTTGCCTACGCTTCGGATCCGTCCGCACCGGCGCCGCTCATGACGTGCGATACGTCTGCGCCGATCTCCGCGACTGTCCTTTCGCATACGGCTTCAGAG
>CALRDY010000035.1 GCA_943355045.1 Candidatus Nomurabacteria bacterium
GACTGATGCGTGGAGCGGAGGACGCGTCCGCGCAGCTGGTGCAGCTGCGCGAGTCCGAAGCGCTCGGCGCCCTCGACGAGGATGACGGTCGCATTTGGGACGTTCACGCCCACTTCGACGACCGATGTTGCGACGAGGATATCGATCTCACCATTTTCAAATCTTTTCATCGTCTCTTCTTTTTCCGATGGTTTCATCTTGCTGTGCAAAATGTCTATCGTCGCGTCTTTGAAGACTTCGCGCGAGAGGCGCATCGCTTCGGCTTTGACCGACTTCGCCTGGAGCGCAAGCTCTTTCGCTGGATCTGGTTCATCGATGCGCGGACAGATGACGTATGCCTGGTGGCCGGCCGCTAGCTCGGCGCGCACGCGCTCATACGCACGCTCGCGCTTCTCCGGGCCGAGCACTTCGGTGGCGACCGGTTTTCTCCCGATGGGCATTTCGTCGAGGATGGTCAAGTCGAGGTCGCCGTAGATCGTGAGTGCGAGCGTGCGCGGGATGGGCGTCGCGGTCATTGAGAGCAGGTGCGGCGCGACGGCTCCTTTCGTTGCGAGCTTCTTTCGGTGCATGGTGCCGAAACGGTGCTGCTCATCAATGATGGCGTACGCGAAATATTTGAATGAAAGAGATTTTTCGATAATCGCATGCGTCCCGATGACGATCGGGATTTCGCCGTTCGCGACCATTTTCTTAAATGCCGCTTTCGAGAGCTTCGCGGATTCTTCGTACCGCACGCGGGAAGGAAACTTGCGGCACTCGCTGCCTGTGATGAGACCGATCGGGATGGGATGGTCCTTAAAATACGAGACGAAGGTGGAGAAATGTTGCTTGGCGAGTATTTCAGTCGGGCAGAGGTACGCGACCTGGAGTGTGCCGGCGACCCTGCCTTTCGGCAGCGAGGTCGCGACGAGATACGCGGTCGCGGCAGCGACCGCGGTCTTGCCACTACCCACGTCGCCTTCAAGCAGGCGAAGCATCGGATGCGTTTTTTCGAAGTCAGTGACGATAGCTTCGATTGCGTGTAGCTGGGCGTTAGTCGCCGGAAACGGGAACGACGCGATGAAATCCGCAAGTGCCCGGCGATCGACAGCGACCGGCAGCGCCTCTTCTTTTAAAAGCGCTTTGCGGCGCTGCTGCATGACGATCTGGAGCGCGAAGACTTCTTCGAAGGCGAAACGTTTACGCGCCGCCGCCGCGTCAGTGAGCTGTCGCGGCGCGTGTATGAAGACGAGTGCGGAAGAGAGGGTTGGCAGGTTGTATCGCTCAAGGACTTCTTTCGGAATCGGGTCATCGATGCGCTCGTGCACGTTTGTTTCAAATATTTTCCTGACCGTGTGCAGGAACCAGAGCGAGGAGACGCCCTGGCTCTCGGGATAGATCGGGTAGAGCGGAGCGCTTTCGGGCGAGACGCCGGTAGTGAAGAGCGAGTCGTGGATAGTGTCGGGAGTGACGGGCGACTTGTCGATCTCCGGATTTGCGAGGTATATCTTCGCGCCTTCGCCCGCCACGCGCCCGCTCACTTTCACTACCATGCCGTCGTGGAGCGTCTTCGCGATGTACGGCTGGCTGAACCACATCATTTTTATCTTTCCCGAGGCATCTTCTAGATACGCCTCAGCAATCGGTCGACGGCTCTTCCAGGTCCTCCTTATGTCGGGTTTGCGCACGGTGCCGTAGAGTGTGACCTCGGCGCCCGCCGAGACACCGGCGATCGTTCCCGTCGGTCCCGCATTCTCATAGCGCGCCGGGAAGTGGTAGAGCAGGTCGCGAATGGTCCGTATGCCAAGCTTATGCAATGCCCGCTTCTGATCGGGCTTCAGCCGGGTAAAATGTTTCTCAATCGGATCGTCAGCCTGCATACTCGTAGTATATGGTATAATCCACGCATATGAATCTCGTCGTTACAAAAAAGAAAGATATCGAGCCAAAGTTGCGGGCATATATAGCCGAGTCCGTACGCGAGGTGCTCGATGACCCCGATTTCGGTCTTGAATTGTCGGCGGCCGCGAAACGTCGCCTTAAGGAGGCACAGACGAGCTCGGGAAAAGGTATTCCGCTTGCGACCATACTAAAGAAATACACATAACATGCCGTGGCAAGTGGAATTTTCTCCAACGGCAGAACGAGATATTTCAGCAATTGCGAAACCGGTACGGATTCACATACTCGAACGCATTGCGTGGCTTACGCAGAATTTCGATTCACTTACCCCTTTCCCGCTTCATGGAGAATGGAGAGGCCTCTATAAATTTCGTACAAACGATTATCGTATTATTTACAAATTGAAATATAAAACGCGCGATATACGTATTGAGTATATTGACCACCGCAGTAAGGTTTATAAGAAGAAACGAAAATAATATGGATACAAAATCAAAGAAGATATTGGCGGCGTTTAAGAAGCAGGGCGCGCGGATAGAGACGAAGGCGCGTGTGAAGCTCGCGGGTAAATCGGATTTCTCGCTGTGGTATACGCCAGGCGTGGGTGTCGCGTCGCTGCATTTGGCCGCGCATCCGGAGGATGCGCGGAAGATGTCAGTGAAGAAGAACAGCGTCGCGGTCATTTCCGACGGTTCGGCGGTGCTCGGCCTTGGGAATATCGGCCCGTATGGCGCGCTGCCAGTTATGGAAGGGAAGGCACTCATTTTTAAAGAGAGAGCCGGTGTCGATGCATGGCCGCTCGTGCTCAATACGCAGGACCCGGAAGAGATTATCCGCATTGTCAAAGCAATTGCGCCGTCGTTCGGCGGCATCAATCTCGAGGACATCGCGGCGCCCAATTGCTTCGACATCGAGCGGCGTCTCGTCGAGGAGCTCGACATACCGGTCATGCACGACGATCAGCATGGTACGGCTATCGTCGTACTCGCAGGACTTCTGAACGCTGCGAAGGTCGTGAAGAAAAATTTCAAACAGTTGAAGGTTGTCGTGAGCGGGGCAGGTGCGGCGGGTACCGCGGTCGCCAAGCTCCTTCTCGCTGCGGGCATTTCTGACATCATCCTGCTCGATCGCGCTGGAACGATTTTTCTCGGCCGTACTGACCTGAATGCGCACAAGAAAGAGCTCGCCGCCATCACGAATCCGCGCGGGGTCGAGGGCGGCCTCGCCGAAGCGATGCAAGGCGCAGACGTCTTCATCGGCGTCTCGGGCAAAGGCCTCTTGAAGGCCGAACACGTCGCGAGCATGGCGTCGCGCGGCATCGTCTTCGCTATGGCGAATCCCGACCCGGAAATCCTGCCGGACGAAGCGAAAAGTGCGGGCGCGCTCGTCGTCGCGACCGGCCGTTCCGACTTCCCGAACCAGATAAACAATGCGCTCGTCTTCCCAGGCATCTTCCGCGGCGCGCTCGACAAAGGCGTGAAGAAGATTACGGAAGCGACGAAGCTCCGCGCCGCTCGCGCGCTCGCGGCGCTCGTTCCGAAGCCGACTGCCGCCAAGATCATTCCCGACCTCCTCGACTCGCGCGTAGTAAAGGCGGTTGCGCGCGCGGTACGTTAATTATCAGTTTTTGATATACTTAGAAGCATGTCCACAACCACCATCATCCTTATCGTCATCGCTGTCGTCGTGCTCTGGAGCATTACCGCCTACAACCGCCTCGTTACGCTCGTCAATCAAGCGAAGGAAGCATGGGCCGACATCGCTGTGCAGCTCAAGCGCCGGTATGACCTCATTCCGAATCTCGTCGAGACTGTGAAAGGGTACGCCGCGCATGAGTCGAGCGCTTTTGAGAATGTCACAAAGGCCCGTGCGGCCGCTATGGGCGCGTCGGCACCCGCTGATAAGGCGCAGGCCGAGAATCAGCTCTCGGGCGCACTCAAGACCCTCTTTGCCGTCTCCGAGGCGTATCCAGAGCTTAAAGCGAATCAGAACTTCCTCCAGCTCCAGAAGGAGCTCGGCGACACTGAGGACAAGATTCAGGCATCCCGCCGCTTCTACAACACGACCGTGATGGCGCTCAACACAGCAGAGCAGTCGTTCCCGGGGAATCTTATCGCGTCGTCATTCGGCTTTGCGCCGATGGATCTCTTCGAACTTTCCGCAGCGGACGCCGCAGCCGCAGAGCCGGTAAAGGTGAAGTTCTAACGGGATGAATCTCTACGAGCAACGCTCGAGCAATATCTGGCGGACCTGGGCACTGGTGCTCGGTTTCTTGGTCGTCGTCATTGCAGTCGGGTACGCAGTCTCTATGTACTACGGCAATTCGTCGATTCTCTACATTGCCGTCGTCATTGCAGTAACGACCAATTTCTACGCGTACTGGGCTTCCGACAAACTCGTCCTCTCGCTGAACCGCGCGCGACCGGCGACGCGCGAAGAATTCTTCGACTTCTACACCGTTACCGAAAATCTCGCTATCGCGGCCGGGCTGCCGAAGCCGAAGCTCTACGTGATCGACGACCCGGCGCCGAATGCCTTTGCGACCGGCCGCGACGAGCAGCATGCGGTCGTTTGTGCGACGACCGGACTACTTTCGATAATGACGCGTCCCGAGCTTGAGGGCGTCATCGGCCATGAGCTCTCGCACATCAAGAACCGCGACATGCTCCTCATGACCATCGCGGTCGTGCTTGCGGGCTTCGTCGCCATCGCCGCGGATATCTTCATACGCATGTCATTCTTTGGCGGCGGACGGCGCGACGATCGCGAGGGCGGCAACGCGCTCTTCATGGTTCTCGCGGTCGTCGGCATCGTGCTTGCGCCGGTCGCGGCGAAGCTCATTCAGCTCGCCGTCTCGCGCCGCCGCGAATACCTCGCCGACGCTTCGGGCGCTCTGCTCACGCGTTATCCCGAGGGCCTCGCCTCCGCGCTCACGAAAATCGGCAGCTACGCCGCGCCGATGCGAAGCGCGAACACCGCGACCGCGCACCTCTTCATCGGCGACCCGTTCGGAGCGAAGCCGAGCGGGGTGGGCGGCTGGATAGAGAAAATGTTCTCGACGCATCCGCCGATTCCAAGTAGGATCCAAGCTTTGCTTGGAAAATAGCCGATTTTTCTGTTATAACAGTTTCCACACGGAGGCGTCGCACCCGACAGTACGATGAGACATCGCATAGTGGTCTTTGATGCAACGCTCTTCAATGTGAGGTAGAGTTAATAAACTGGAGGCGTCGCATAGTGGTCTAGTGCACCGCCTTGGAAAGGCGGCAGGTGGGAAACCGCCTCGAGAGTTCGAATCTCTCCGCCTCCGCATCTTGACATATAACCGTCATCATGCTAAACTTGCGGCAGTATTTTCGAGCTATCGTGGCTCAAAAAACCGCACATTCCCAAACCAAAAACTGGAGGTTACAATGCAACAAAAGAAACAGTTCCACATCAGCGACGTCCTGAGCATCACGACTGGCCGTCTCGTTTCGACCCGGCACATGGATGGGGTGTACGACATCCTCAACTTCATGACCGGCGACAATCTGTTCACTCACCAGCTTCCGAGGGCAAGCGATGAATGCAAGCCCTACCTGCTGGCGCAGTTTCCACAACTCGACACTCCCGAAATGCAGTTCGCACTCGGTGAGCTGACCGAGATGCTGCACACGCAGAGTGGCAAGAAGAAGCCGGACAAGCTCATCCTGGGATGGCTCTCCAAGCTGACCTCCGGCAAGTACGGAGTGAAGTGCGAAGAGACGCTCGAGGTAAAGCCAATCCCGAAGGAGGCTCATACAATCAAGAACCCGATCGAGGAAGCCATGGAGATGATGGGCGGCGACCGCAACAAGGTCATTGCCGTCGTCACCGACTAGCTCGACTCGGTTCGCAGCAGTTCTTTTCAACAACACCCTCACTTGGACACAATCCAAGTGAGGGCTTTTTTATTAAAATTCAAGTGTTTGTCGCCGAAGTCATAGAGTTTAGAGGTATCACAGAACGCGGAGACGGAGCGGACGAGGCGCACATCATTGGTCGTCAGGATTCAATGCTAATAAAATTAAGCGCCC
>CALRDY010000036.1 GCA_943355045.1 Candidatus Nomurabacteria bacterium
GGCCGCGACTCTATTACATTCCCCTTTCATCCATTCGGTAATGCGTGGGCAAGGAAGCTCTTGAAATTCTCGCCGAAGATGCGCGGATCAAGATTCGTTCCTGCAAGAGCTTCGATCATCTGAAAGTGATCAGACTCGCCACGATGAGAGCAGACGCCGATCTTTCCCCTACCCAGCATCGTCCTGAATGCGCGTCGCGTGTGGGCCAGAAACTCTTTGGGGTGCGTGTATGGAATGCCGACGTAGCCTTTCATGTGCGCGAGGATTCTCAAGAGAACGTCTGTCAGATCCTGACAGCTTCGAGATTCTGTGAAGCATCCTGAGTGGCTCGCCATCGCCGCTATCGGCAGATTATTCTGCAGGATGAAGCTGAGGGCATTATTTGCGGTCACGTATCCCGTATGGGAGAGGTCGAGCATGATGCCGCATTCGGCCATCCATCTGAGCAGATCCTCTCCTTTATCCGTGAGCTCGCCTACGCCCCTGCAGTTGTCGCCGTACGGCGTTCGATAGTCGTACGCGAGGGATAGGACTCTCAAGCCACGATTTCTCAGCTTTTTCATGTGCCAGAGCGTCATGCGGTCGGGTACGTATCGCATGCCGAGAAGGACGTGGATTTTGCCATCGGGGGCGAGGTCGGCTTTCGTCCGCATGACTCGTATCTTCGGATTTTCAAGCGCCCGAAAATAGAATCGCTCGTGCGCTTCCACGGCTTCATCAGGATCCCATAGAGGGAAATTCGGCTCGCTGGTAAGATGCACGAGAGATGGCCCCGGCAAATCAAGCGATACTGATCGCGCCATAGAGTCGGCGAGGCACGGGATTATCTGAACGGCCAGACCGGTCACTTCGCGAGAGACTTGAATAGGCATTCGAACCTCCTTCCTATGATTTTGTATAGTTTCTTGAGAACTGTTTCTGACAGAGATACTGTCAGTTTTTCATTAAAAGTCAAGCTGTTTTGTCGCGAATAAAAGAGCGCCCCCGCAGACTGTGCGGAGGCGCTGTGCCGGGCCTTTCATGCCAGCCGTAATGCGCTTTTAAGGAACTCGAAGAGGTTTTCGCCCAGCACCTCAGAATGCAGCGTCAATTTTTCCGTGAGGACCTCGAACATCCTGCTCCCTGATTCGATGATCTCAGGCGGGCTGTTCGGAAATATGCGCTGCAGTCCTCCTTGGAGGCCTTTTTCTGAAGTTACCCTCTTGAAGAACTTTTCCGCAGCCTCTAGAGACATATCCTGATGGATGCAGTCCGAGCCGATACCGACCCGTTTGTCGCCCATCACGCAAATGGCGTGTGCGATATGACTCTCGAATTTCTCGAAGTAGTAATCGTCGAGCTGTTTCTTGTCGAGACAGGGCTGTCTTCCGAGAAGAGCGGTGCTGAGCGGGATACCGACGTACCCATGCAGATCCGCAATGCCTTTGAGGATGCCGTCCGGCAAGTTTCGTTCGTGCTCAAATATCTTCGAGCATCCGGAGTGACTCGCCATCGGCCTCAGAGGCAGATTCTCCGACCAGATGAGCGTGAGCGCATCAAGCATCGTTCGACGTCCCATGCCCGAAAGATTCAGGATGAATCCGTGTGCAGCCATCTGTCGGAGCAATGCCTTCCCTGCTTCTGTCAGGGGTTCGTCCGCATGCTCGAAGTCGCCGCCATATTTCGGAACGCCAATACTCATCGAGCGGACACCCTCTGTGTACAGCGCCTGAAGAGACTCATCCGTCAGGTCTTCCGGCGCGTTCTGGATCCCGAATAGGATGCCGATAGTTCCGTCGCCATTCAGCAAGTCTTCCCGGGTGCGTATTTCTCGCACATCCGGATTCGATAGCGCCTTTTCTCTAAAGGCGCAATGCGCAGCAAATGCCGCGCCAGAATTAGTGAAGGGGTATCTTGACGGCACGCTTGTAAGGCAGAGGAGCGAGACGTGTGGTCGTTGCCGAGGACTGAATACCGGAGGATTGCCCGATTGGGTAATGCGTCCTTGCGAGTCGGCGAATACGATTTCTTGTACCGGCATCTGAACCTCCTTCCTTCTGTTTTAGATAATTTCTTGGAACTGCGTCGTGTCTAAATACGATAGTGTCAGAACCACTTAAAAAATCAAGTTATGATGCGACGCCGATCGCTTTGCGGACCTGCGCCATTTTCGCTTCGCTTACTGCGCGCGCTTCCTGCTTCCCTCTCGCGAGAATCTCCTCCACCATGCCGGAATCGTTCTTGAGCTCGTCGTACTTCGCTCGCATCGGCGCGAAGTAGCGGTCGAGATCTTCGATAAGCAGCTCTTTGAGTGCTTTGTATTTGCCGCGGTGTTCCTCGTAGAGCGGGGCGAGTTCCGCTTCGCTCCGGACGAGTTTGTGGATTTGGTACACGTTTTCAGGGCGGTGGCCTGCTTGCCCCGAGCCTGTCGATGGGGAGGAGTCGGTCACGATGTTCATGACGCATTTCGCGAGTTCGTCGCGCGGCGCAAAAAGCGGGATGACATTACCGTAGCTCTTGCTCATCTTCTGGCCGTCGGTGCCGGGGACGATGGCGACCTCGGGCATGATGTACGGCTCGGGGAGTTTGAACACGTCGGTCTTGTAGACGCGATTGAATTTCTCCGCGGTATCGCGCGCGATCTCGATGTGCTGCTTCTGGTCGGCACCGACCGGTACGATGGCGGCGTCGTAGAGGAGGATGTCGGCCGCCATCAGCATCGGGTAGTTAAAGGTCCCGACGGTTATTTCTTTATTTTTCGCCTCGGCGTCCTTAAATGCGTGCGCGCGCATGAGGTACGGCATCGTAGTAATGGTATCGAAAATCCAACAGAGCTCGGTGTGTGCAGGTACGTCTGATTGTTTGAAAAAGACGACGTCCTTCGGGTCCAGGCCGATAGCGACGTAGGCGGCGACGACCTCGCGTGTGCGTCGACGCATCTCCTCGGCATCCTGCATCGTGTTGAGCGCGTGGTAGTCAGCGACGAAGATGAAGGGGCGATACTTCCCTTCTTTCGTCAGGTCGACGAACTGGCGCATCGCGCCGAAATAATTTCCGATATGCAGATCGCCGGTCGGCTTCACGCCGGAGACGAGGACGGGTTTCTGTTCGCTCATGACAGATACGATATCACAGAAATAAATGTGGCTCTATACTACCACCGGTCTGCTGGTATACAGAAAACCGAGCAAAAATATCGAGAGTGCTACAGCCGGTAGCATCATGAAGAGAGAATCATACACGAGGTGGGAGCCGATTGCTCCGGTCATGATGACGAGCAATCCCATTGCGGCCGCGCGTGGCAGGCGAGTATCAACAAATTGGCCACAGATGAGCCCAAGAGCTCCGGCAAGTTCAGCAGCACCGATGACATACATGAACCATAGCGGGTACCCAAAACGTGTAAATAGTTCAACCTCCATCGGATTCGCGAATACTTTTAGAAAACCTGCAAACCCAAATGCGCCCGCGAGCAGTGTCGCGAAAACCCAATACACAATCTTATTTCTTAGCATACGCGATAGTGAATTGTTATTACTTGATAATAGTAGGACTCCACGCACCTTCTCTTAGGACAGTCATCTTACCATCCGAGACTTGTATAAGCGTTGAGGGCAAACTGTGCAGCTCTCCACCGTCAACATAAAACTCTACCGAGTCTTTGAAGTACTGGCGCGCGGAGCCCACGGTGGTAGCGGGAGGGTCGCCCTCTCTATTGGCGCTGGGAGCGATGAGCGGTCCAGTCTGCGCCAAGAGATCCCTGAGTTCGGGAGTGTCCGGCATTCTGAAGGCGAGACTCTTCGTGCTGCGAGTAAGATACTCGAAACGCAAGTCGTCGCTCGGGAACACGATGCTTACTTTCCCGGGCCACAGGCGGCGTGCCTCCAAAAACAACCGCATTTCGGAAGAAAGTTCTATGTTAAATTTTTTCAGATCCTCATACGAGGAAATTAAAATAATGCACGGTTTATGCTCATTTCGCTTGCGAATACGGTAAATCCTCTCTACAGTACTCGCCGCTTCAGCCCGCCCGACAAGGCCATAGATCGTATCGGTCGGGATAACTCCCACGCTGCCTGAGATCAGCATATCCACAATGTTCTTATCGAAAGGTTTCATTAAAGTACTCCAGTTATTTGTTTGAGCAAAACGGCGTTTATTTCATTTTCGTTTAACTCTGACACTAAAAAGTTACTTAACTTATCTACCCCCGCATCAGATATATCGGGATGAAGATTTCTTGCTTCTTTTATTATTTCTTCATGGTTCATGATTACTCGAGGGGTGGTTGTGGACGACGATGACAGAGGCACCGCCGTGACGGAGCGCGAGCTTCTCGCGCGGCCGTTCGTACTTCGGCGCGTCTTTTATTCTCATATTATTATTTCTTCGGCCAGTCGGAGATGGTGATGCGGCGGCGGGAGGAGTCGATGGTGAGCTCGAGCTTCTGTCGCTTCTCCCATTTGAACTGCCGGATGACGGCGACGGGGAGCGTAATCGCGTAGCTCTTGCCCCCGCTCGTGCGGGTGAGCGAACGGACGTTCTCGTCCCCTACTTTGCGTCTGCCTGCCATATCTCTCAAGTGTATGAAATTACCGCACTAATGCAAGGACTAGTGCGGTAATTCCTGACGCGTCTTAACCCTCCTCTCCCTTCTCCCCCAACACCCGCTTCACTTCGCGGTCGAAGTCGCTCTCATAGAGCCTATCCTGCACGACGCGATACTTCTCGAATTCGCTCTCGGCAAAAGCCTTCGCCACTTCAGCTCTGACCTTGCCAGGATTATCAAGCACCTCGCGCTCATTGAATTGCAAGAACCCGTCGAGCTTGGTCGCCCAATCATCCATCGTCATGGGGATATTCCGCTCAGCCTGGCTCTCAGCATAATCGAGATACATACTCACGATGCGATTGAGTGTCGCGAGCTCATCATGGCTCAGATAATTCTTCGCCGTGCCGACATCTGACTTCAGCACCTTGCCGTCCGGACTCTTCGCCCAAGTGGTGAGTCCCATATGTTTTCTATTGGCGCTCGCCCGCTCGGCGATAAGCTCGGCGGCCGTGTGCCCATGAATCGCGTAGTGCAGCTTGTTCTGTACGGTCTTGAAGAATTTTTGAGTGAGCGGTGCCATGGCGTCATAATCGACCGCAGTCGCATAGATATCGGCTATCTTCTGGTAGAAACGACGCTCGCTCGCGCGAATCTCTCGAACCTCTTCAAGCAACGATTCGAAATAATCGTGACCGAGATAGGCGCCGTTCTCAAGGCGCTTCTTATCGAGCACATAGCCACGCAACGTGAACGCCTTAAGCACTCCGGTTGCCCACTTGCGAAAGGCGACCGCACGGTCTGAATTGATTCGATAACCAACGGCGATGATGGCATCAAGGTTATAATGCTCGATATCGCGAAAAACCTCGCGTTCTCCCTCTTTTTGAACTGTTAGGAATTTCCTAATAGTTGAGGATTCTGCCAATTCCTCAGAAGAAAACAAGGTCTTAAAATGCTCACTGACCGTGGCGACACTGACATCAAAAAGCTGCGCGATCAACTTCTGCGAGAGCCACAACGTCTCGCCTTCGAATCGCACCTCGATGCCGTCTTCTCGTGCGTCAGACGTGAATATGAGAAACTCTGCGGTGCTGTTACGGACCATGAGCTTCTTCGACTGATTCGTATCTTCTCCCATATCTCTCAAGTGTATGAAATTACCGCACTAATGCAAGGACTAGTGCGGTAATTCCCACGCATTCATGTTTTGTCCCGCAGGACAAAACATGAATGCGTGGAAAATGGGA
>CALRDY010000037.1 GCA_943355045.1 Candidatus Nomurabacteria bacterium
GGGAATCTCGAAGGAGTTTCCGTGGCCGGGAGCGCGCTGCGGATGGATCGAGTTTTACAATCGCGACAAAGACAAGAATTTCGATCGCTATGCGCACTCGATCGTCGCATCAAAGACGCTTGAGGTTTGTTCGACGACGCTTCCGCAGCGCGTCTTGCCGAAAGTGATGGGGGATGCGCGGTACTATCCGTATCTCGCAAAACGTACGCGCCGCTATGCGCAGCGCGCTGAGTATGCCCACGAAATACTTTCAAAGATTCCGAGCATCATCGTACATAAGCCGCAGGGCGCATTCTATATGACCTGCGTATTCCGGAAGGGAACGCTCAAGAAGAATCAGTCGCTCTCGGTGCAGAGTGATCTGAAAAAGTTTATCGATGCTCGCTTAAAGGCCGCGTCTCCGGATAAGCGCTTTGTGTATTACCTGCTCGCGTCCACCGGCATCTGCGTCGTACCGCTCTCCTCCGGCTTCAACTCATCTCTCCATGGCTTTCGATTCCTGCTCCTCGAGCAGGACGACGCACGTTTTAAAAAGACTATCGGCACGATTGCTAAAGCTATTTCTGATTTTACGAAGTCGTAAGAAGTCCGCACAAAAACAAAACCCGCCTTTGGCGGGTTTTGTTTTTGTATTCGTTCTCTCTCGTATTAGCTCAGATGCGCCGAGACAAGCTTCGTCATCTCAAACATCGTCACTTCAGCCTTGCCGCCGAAGACCGGCTTCAGCTTGTCATCCGCGAGGATATTACGCTTGTTCTTCGGGTTCTGGAGATCGTTCTTCTTGATGTAGACCCAAAGCTGCTTGACTACTTCGGTGCGCGGCATCGGGCCTTTACCGACGACCGCTTCCAGTTCCGGAGAAAGGGTAAGCGGTTTCGAGAGAGCTGCATTTATTGCCATAGTGAATGTAATTGTATTAAGTCTAATGGACTGCCCTAGTATATAGCATATAGTGCGGGTCGTTTGCTAGGGTGTGGGCAAGTCTGTGCAATAGCTCTCGAGGCGACTATCCTCTTCTGAGGCTTGCATACTGCCCAAAGGGCGTATACTGGGGGTATGACTTTCGAAGGCGATGGGGGCGATATCGTTCCGCCTCATTTTGAGATACCGCATTATCACGGAGACGAAACGCGCGTACTGTTTGTCATCGGCGCGATCGTCCTCATCGTTGCGCAGTCGACTGGCGCCGAACTTCCGCTCTCCACGCTCGGATCCGTTATCGGCGCCGTCATGCTTGTAATCGCTGCTGGCATCACGAATCCGGGCCAATATGAGATTCACTGGGCGAACGCCATTATCGCCATCATTGGTGCGCTTCTGTTCGGCACGGCCGCCGTGGACCATTATCGCGCGGGGATAAGCTTCTTCGATTCGTCTTTCGTCTACATCGAGGCCCTCACGATCCTCTCGCTCGTCGCACTCTACTTCACGACGCGAACCATCCGCGGCCTTGGCCAGCGCCCGGATCTTCCTTAGTTAGTCGACCGCATATTTTAAGACGCTCAGTATTCACATGTGCGCGGCGACTGCGTTTTGCCTGCGTGATAGTATGTTTGTACGATGAAAGATGCGAAGAAATCAGCAGAGCTTGAGCCGACCATTATGGATGTGATGGGTGTCGTACAAAACCTGTCTGAAACGGTTCAAGATTTGGTTGATGCTGTACAGACTGGCTTTGCAAAAGTCGATGAGCGATTCGATGGAGTCGACCTTCGGCTCGATGGAGTCGAAGGTCGACTCAACGGAGTTGAAGGTCGGCTCAACGGAGTCGAAGGTCGGCTCGGAGACGTCGAATACAGGATGACGGCGATTGAGAAGCGTACCGGTTCTTTGGAACATACGATTGAAGATATGAAAGAAACACTTGAGGGCGTCGCACGGGCGGTCGATAAGGATGCTGTTGCGATCCTTGATCACGAGCGCCGCATCCGGCATCTCGAGAAAGCGGGCGTTTAGTCCCAAAAGGACTCGCACCCCCTGTATGCTATTATTTCCCTATGTCTGTCCAGAGTTTTCTCATCAATCAATACGCGAAGTGGAAGCTGAAAGACGTGCCAGAGGCGCAGCGCGAGCAGATGACCGCGCTCATCACGAAGGATCCGCAACTCTTCAAGAAGATCGGCGAGGAGATCGAGCGCCGCAAGAAAGGCGGCGAAGGCGAGATCAAGGCGTCGATGGAAGTGATGAAGAAATACCGCGCCGAACTCTCGGCGCTCATGCAGCAGAAGTGATATGCCGACACTCGTCTTTTTTCTCGTATCCCTCCAAGCGCTCGGAGCGGCCATAGGCGCTCTCTCAGTAATCTGGAGCGAGATAACGTATATCCGCGCAATGCGCGACGGAGCGCTCGACGTTGCCGAGCGTGCACATCTCCGTGTTATCGCAAGCGGGCTGCGCTTCGGCATGTTCCTCCTTCTGCTCTCGTCGCTCGGTCTCGTGATAGCGGCGTACGTGCTCAAAGCGACGGCGCAGCCCGCCCTGACTGCGAGCTACTGGACCGTCATCATTCTCTCGCTTCTTATCATCGGCGTCTCGTGGGCGCTTTCGCGCCGCCTCATCTCGTTCGCTCTCGGGAGCGCAGCTATCTTTACCGGGTGGTGGTTTCTCGCTTACCTGACGTTCGGCTGGCTGCCGCCGCTCTCCTTTGGCGCTGCAGTCGCTTTTTATGTCGTCGCGACCGCGATTTTCTACGCTCTGCTCGCCGCAGCTCGTTATCTTTCCTTGCGCAAAAGCTGAAGTAGCTACTACCGAACTTTTTGACACATGAGTCATAAGTAGCGTACTTGACAATAAATTAGAGTCGTGTATACTAGCAACAGAAGCTCACGAGTTCACTGATAAACCTTTAAAGAAAGAGGAAGATGATGAAGAAGTACTGGTACGTTGTTATCGTCGCTGTTGTCCTCGTACTTAGCTATGGGAGCAATATGACCTCCCCTTGGCCAAATTTCGTGAACACCGGTAAGGTGTTCACGACAATCATGGCTGAAAATGCTGGAGGCACTGTCGTACTTATCGCGGTCGAGACAAACCAGCTTGCGAAATATCTTAGTGCCAACAAGCAAGTCTTCTTGATGCCACTGAGCCAGTGTAACGGTTATCCCCCATCTACATTCACGGTCCGACCATGGGGCGTATATCCGCTCAGCTGGGCGAACCGCTGGGGCTATCAGGATTGAGAATCTCTAACAATTGCCGCCCACAAGCATCGACACAGGTCGCTCTACTTGCAGGGCGGCTTCGTGTTTAATACAAAGACTCAAGATGTTCAATGAAGCTTTGTATTTATTATCTCATGATTTGTTAGGTTGTCGCGGTGTTTTTTCTTAGGGACCATGGCTTTCTTTTTTATACAAAAACGCGTAATCTCAGAAAATGCTCAAGATAGGTATCGTCGGATTGCCGAACGTGGGGAAGTCCACGCTTTTTAATGCGCTCACGAAAGCGGCTGTGCCAGCGGAGAATTATCCGTTCTGTACCATCGACCCTTCGGTCGGCGTGGTCGGCGTGCCGGATGCGCGACTGGGAGTGCTCGCAGAATTTTCTAAGACGGGGAAGATTATCCCTGCGGCAATAGAGTTCGTCGACATCGCCGGCCTTGTGAAAGGTGCCGCCACTGGCGAAGGTCTCGGGAATCAGTTCCTTGCGAACATCCGCGAGACGGATGCGATCCTTCAGGTCGTCCGCTTTTTCGACGATCCGAACGTGCTGCATGTCGAAGCGGTCATCGAACCGTACAAAGACATCGAAATCATCAATATGGAGCTCATGCTGGCTGATGCCGAGCAGGTGCGCAAGCGCCGCGACAAGCTCGCGCGTGACATAAAGGCCGGCGACAAGGATGCGACGATTGAAGACACAATCCTCGCGAAGCTCGAAAAAGGTTTTTCCGAAGGGAAGCTCGCGCTTCATGCGGGACTCTTGCCGGACGAAGAGAAACGCGTTGCGTATCTGAATCTTCTCACGATGAAGCCGATTCTCTATGCGCTCAATAGGAAAAGCGGCGGGAAGAATCTCGACGAGCTTGCTGACGGCCGCGGAGAGCGCGCATACGACCTCATTAAGGCGCTCGGCGGACAGTATGTCTTCGTAGATGCGGCGACGGAACGCGAGCTGAATGATGTCGCGGATACCGATCGCGCTGGTTTCCGCGAGGAACTCGGCGTCTCGGAAGACGGTCTCGCGGGCCTCATTCGCGGCGCGTACGAGACGCTCGGCCTTATCTCGTTCTTCACGACAGGCGTCGTCGAGACGCGCGCATGGACGATCAAGGAAGGCAGCACGGCGCCGGTTGCCGGCGCCGCCATCCATAACGATTTCTTGGAGAAGTTTATCCGCGCCGAAGTCGTCGCGTATGACGACCTCATTGCTTCCGGCAGCTATGCCGCCGCTCGCGAGACCGCGAAAGTCCGCACCGAAGGGAAGGAGTACATCGTCAAAGACGGCGACGTGATGGTTTTCTTGCACGGATAAGTGTTTCGCGCGGCACGTGATTCACATCCGATTGATTCGAGCACAGCAGTTTGCGTGGTATAATCCGCCCATGGACAAACCAAAAACAACGCCGAAGGATTTCTTTCTGTGGGCGGGGGCGATGGTTACTTTTTACTGGAGCGTCATCGCGGCGGTCCTCCTCATGTTCAATTATATCGACTACACGTTTCCGAATGTGCTCGCGTATCTCCCGGCCGACCCGTATCAGAGCGGCATCAGCAATGAGATGGCGTCGATTATCGTCCTCCTCCCGCTCTACATGCTCCTCATGCGGTTCATACGCAAGGATGCCGTACTCGATCCTTCACGCAATGAGATCTGGGTGCGCCGCTGGGCGCTCATCCTGACGCTCTTCGTCGCAGGCGTCGCGATGGCGGTAGACCTCATTACGCTGCTCACGACATTTTTGAGCGGAGAGGCTCTGACGACGGCATTCCTGCTCAAGGTGCTCATCATCCTGCTTGTCGCAGGCGGCGTCTTCATGCATTTCATCGCTGACCTGAAAGGGTACTGGACTGCCTTCCCTCTGCGCAAGCGCACGGTAAGCATCGCTTTCGCAATTCTCGCTCTCGCGGTCGTGGGATCAGGTTTCTTCATCGTCGGTACGCCCGCCGAGGCGCGTCTCGCGCGTTTTGACGCGCAGAAAGTCAACGATTTGCAAAATATTCAATTTCAGATTATCGGCTTCTATCAGGCGAAGCAAAAATTGCCAGGCGTAATCACTGACCTCAACAATTCGCTCGCGTACGGCCCGATGCCGATGGACCCGCAGTCTGGCGAGTCCTACGTGTATCAGCCGGGCGAGGGGCTCTCATTCAAGCTCTGCGCGGCATTCAATGCATCGAGCCGCGGGAATCAAACCATGTATGCCGAACCTATGGCGGTCTCGCCTATGGGCGGGAAAATGGCTGCACCAGACAATTGGCAGCACGGCGCGGGGAACTTATGTTTCGATCGCGTCATTGATCCTGCCTTCTACCCGCCGCTCAAGTAGGTTTTTCGGGATGTGAATGAACGTTCGGCTATGGCATACGACCATCAAGAGATAGAGAAAAAGGCCCAGGAGAAATGGGCTGGTCTGAGTCTGTACGAGACGGATCTCAAAGATGAGACGAAAGAGCCGTACTATCTGCTCTTTGAGTTTCCGTATCCGTCCGGCGACCTGCACATCGGGCACTGGTATGCGTATGCGATAACCGATATCTATGCG
>CALRDY010000038.1 GCA_943355045.1 Candidatus Nomurabacteria bacterium
GCGTTCGGACCGAGCTAGGCGATTGCTCCGAGGGCAACTGAGGAGAGGAAAGTCCGAACACAGGCCGCCCGAAAGGACGACAGACAGGTACTGGGTAACTCCCATACATCGCGAGATGAGAGGTGACCACAGAAACGCCAACGTCGAAAGACCGCGGATTCCCTTGTGGAATACGCCTGCCGCAAGGCAGGAATGCAACGACCAAATCCTTACCCCTGTGCAAGGCCGTGCCCCACTTCGGTGGGGAGTGCCGCTCGAGCCAGTAAGCAATTACCGGCCCAGATAAATGATCGTCTCACCCTTCGTAGCCTTTGGCGAAGTAGGGCCAGACAGAATTCGGCTTATCGGCTCGGTCCATACAATGAGAAAACCCACGCGTATGCGTGGGTTTTCTCTCTTTCAGAGACAGAAGCATTTTGTGTGAGACAGGAAAAAGATTTCAGATGCAAGGCGAGAATGAGAAACGAATAAAAAGTATGCAGATGCGCGGCGCGGGAAGCCGATTTCTGGAGTCGTACTGTGTGGTACGACGAAAGAAATCGGCGGGACCCGCAACAAAGCAGATGCGTGCTTTTTATTTGCTTCTCAGACTATTTCGCAGGTGCCGCTGGCGCACGCCAGCTCCTTCTTCATATCCGACTCATCCTGGCGTTCATACGCGAAGAGTTTTGAGTAGTCCACCTTCGGGAAGCGGGACATGCGCTCTTCGTATTCCTTTTCCGTGATCGTCTCGTACGGCGCGAGGCGGTACACGTGATTGGAGCGCGGAAGGAACGAGAGCCCGCCGATGATGTCCCAATTCTTCTGCACCCAGCCGACGACGCCGATCCATTCATCTTCGCCCACCGAGATAGTTGCCGACGGATTGTGCTCCGTGAAGTTCAGCTTCACGCGCTTCCAGTATTCGAGCTGATCGAGCGCAGTCAGATCGTCTTTGAACTTCGCTTCTTTGGAGTGATCGGGCGCTTTAACCGGGAATTCGAGCACGAAGGTATTTGCCTCTTCCATCGACTGCCCTACTTCCGGATAGTACGTCACGCCCTGGTCGCGCATCATCTTGAAAAGCGAGTCGGTCGCGCTGATGCGCACGCGGCGGATGTAGTACGGCGCGTGGCGCGGATGGATGCCGGAGGCGCAGTTGAAAGTCTGCGAGACGGTGCCCGAAGGCTTCACAGCGGTAACCGCCATCGATTGCTCAACGCCGAAACGCTTCGCATACGTGGCATTCGTCTTGACTGCGATGTCGCGAACCTTGCGCATCACTTCCGCCTGACGCGCAACCGGCGAATCCCATTGCCCCGTAACCGAGACGCCGAGAAGGCGCTCTGAACGGCAATGATCGGTCCAGTCTTTGGAGATGTAACCGAACTTCGTGAGCGTCGACTGGTACGTGCCGAGGATCGCCGCGAGGCGCGCCTTTCTGAGGAGGGACGCTTCGGTATCGTTTGCGCGCGCGATGACCTCGGAGAGATTGCAGAACTGTTTCGATTGCAGGATGATCTCGGCGCACGGATTCGTGCCGATAGACCCGCGCACGACACCGTCTTCGCCGATGAAACCGACTTTCTTGAAATACTCCGTGCGGCGCTTCGGGAAAGTTACCGCGAGCGACCCGCGATTGAAGATACCGCGCTCGCCACTACCGCTTTTCATGAGTGCGACCCATTCGTCCATAAGCTCGGCATTGGTCGGCTGCATCTCATACACGGCGGAATTATTGGAGACGGCGCGATGCGGGTCGGTCATGTAGAACTGGCCCTTCTTCGCGTCGCGCATCTCCACGTCGTCGAGGTCGGAGAGCGAAATCATCGCCGTGCGGCGCACGCCGCCGGCGACCACGCACTCGCCGATCTTGCAGATGACGTCATGCACGTCGATTGCGCGCATGCGGCGTCCCTGGCGTCTGAGCACGCGCTCGCGCGCGAAGGCGAGCAGGCTCTGGAGCGGCTCGGGACCGCTCGCTTTCCCGCCCATCGTCTTCAAACGCGCACCGGCCGGGCGTATCTGGGAAAAATCAAAAGCAATGTCTTTGCCGGCATACCAGGTCGTGAGACCGAGCGTGAGCGCATCACACCAGCCCTCTTTCGAATCCAAGATGGTGTGGGTCGGCAGTTTCGAACCCATCTGCTTCTTGATCTGCGGGAGCTGCTCGACGTTCTGGCTCTCGACTGCGAAACCGACGCCGCATCCTTGCATCGAGAGGTACATGATTTCGGCAAAGTCTTCGAGCTTTACCGGCGCGGTAAAGGTGCAGTTGTACGCGCAGGAGTTGCAGCGGCGCGCCGCTTCGCCCGAGAACTGCATGAGGCGCATCGACGGCATCACTTCCTGCTTCAAGATGCCCATGCGTACTTCGGCGTACTCTTTTTCCGTCAGTTTGTCGCCGAGATTTTCGCGCATGAAGCTCACATAGCGGTCGACTGTCTCAATCCACGTTTCGCGACGACCTTCAGACGGAATCCACTTCGCATAGGTGCGCAGGTAGACGAATTCGCCGAGCGGATTCCCCTCAAAATATTTCTTGCTCTCCTCGGCGAGCTTGCGCACATGCGCCGGTATATCGACATGCGCTGCGCGCAGCTGCGCCCGCTTGTCGCGATAGAGGATGTACGCCTTCGCCGTCTTCACGTAGTCGTTCAAAATGAGATATTTCTCGATCGAATCCTGCATACCCTCGACGGTCGGGAGGAAGCTCTTGTATTTCTTCGCAAATCGTCCGAGCTCGCCCGCCACCTGATGCGCCACGAGCACCGCATCTTCCTGACTCCCTTCTTCCGCCGCGAGCATCGCCTTCCAGATCGCCGTGGCGATCTTGTCGAAATCAAATGCCACAAGACGCCCGTCGCGCTTCTCAATGTTCGGGATCATCTCGCGATAGCGCATCGTCTCTTTCGAGACCGGCGACTCTGCGACTTTCGGCGCATGAACGACGAGCGCTTTTGTGCGGATGGGAGCTTTCGCAGTCTTGGCCATGATGGGACGATTAGTAATTTTAAATAATAAAACGCGCTTCTTACAGAGAAGTTTACTCCTGCTGCCGAGAAACACCATGTGGATAGCGTTACTTCGAAACGTCTGGAAAATTTTTCAAATACAGCGGCGTCCCAGTCGCAATAGTATGCGTCTGCGCGAAGCCAGAAACTGTCTCAAGGACATAGCGTGCCGGGGCGCTCGGGTAAAAGACATTTGGGTAGCTCGAGGTCGCTACTCTTTCAGCAATCGAGACGACCTGTCCTTGAGCATCCAGCCAGAAGATATCGATTGGGACGAGCATATCCTTCATCCAGAAGCCGTATAGGCCGTCTTTTGGAAAGACGAAGAGCATGCCGTAGTCGCCCGACATACTCTCCCTGCCGCTAAGTCCTCGCTCTTGCGCCGCGCTCGTAGTCGCGACTTCGATTCTCAAGGACACGCCGCCAAACTCTCCCATCAGCGCCGCCTGCGGCGGCGCTGATGTCCTATAAGAAAACAGGGCGATTCCAATCATCGCCACAACTATCCAAAACCCTGTGTAAAAATAGCGTTTAGTATCCACGATAGGTTTTCTCATTGCGCAAACGGACTGCATCAATGGAAATACGTTCGGCGTCAAAGTGAAATATGATACGAAATATACCTTTCCTGGCGCGATAAAATCGCCCTCCAGAAAGCCTTTTGATATCGAGCTTCTTTCTTGATTCGGAACTCTTCAATTCATGCATCATTTCAATTAAAAGGCGTTTGTCCTTGCTGCTTACCTTACGAAGCAACTTATCGAATACATCCATGACATTACTTTTTTACGGCAATGCTTTTTTCAAGAATGGAGATCATTTTCTCAACGGGAACGCCCTTCCCTTCATTATCTCGAATCGCATCAAAGAGAGTGACCCAAGCCTCATCTTCCTCGTCCGGCGTGCGGAGCGATGAGATCTCGAGCACGTCGCCTTTTGCGCGTACCACGATAGAGTTCGTGCCCATACGGCGGCGCCACGCGATAGGCAGCGTTATCTGCCCCTTGCTGGTCACTCTCTGGATTTTTTGCGTCGTTTCCATGGTAGATATTTCTTACTTCCTTACTTTAGTACCTGCCCAGTATGCCGTCAAGCGCGACTGTGCATACGCAAAGCGTCGACCATTTCTACCTCTTCATAGATGCCGGGAATGAGATCGAGCTCTTTTGCTTCGGCAAGAGTCGCCCACTTGTAGTCGACCGCATCTTCATCGAGCTTAATTTCTCCGGAAAGATAAGGCGCGTAGTAGCTGATAACCAAACACGGGACTCCTGCAGGACTGATGAACGTGAGGTCAAGCAGGTACTTCGGCTTCCCTATCTCCACATTCACTTCTTCTTTGACCTCGCGAATAAGCGCCGATTCCAAAGAGCCGTACCACTGCGGGGCGCCGTATGATTTCGGCGTATGTACATAATCGTCTGTGCTTAATCCTCCGCCGGGTACCGTCCACTTATTCGGGAATGCTTTCTTATGCGGGCTCCGCTTCGTCACGAGATACTTTCCGTCATCGCTATAAATGATACACGTGGTCGCTACGCGGTGAAGTTCTTTATCCTGTATTTCCATGCGTAAATGCTACCACGGGATTAAAGGCTCTTGAGCCACCAACCTTTCCAGTACGTCCCTATCCTCGTGCGACGGATGGAGAGCACGAGGGCGCGCGTCCCGAGCGCCTCGCCGATGCGTCCCGCGAGCGAGCGCATGTACGTACCCGAGCCGCAGGCGACGCGAAGCGAGAGGATTGTGAACGTGCGCTCGCCCACTGTCGCAAAGAGTTTCTCCCAGCTCGCACGGACCTCATTGATACGGAAATCCGCGCCCAGCGCTTTTGAAGGTTCGTCTGATGTAGGCACTTTTGCGAGAAAATCAGCGATGCGCGCCGCAAGCGCTGTCGAAGAAATGGAGACGGACTGCCGCACCTTGATATCGTAGATATGCTCTTCGTGTTCCGGAATGTTGATAAGCTTTATTCCGCCTTCAAGCGTGTGCAGAAAGAGCGGCTTCCCATTGACCGCCTTTGAAGAGAACTGCGGGTACGGGCGCCTGTGCGCGCCGTGCTCGGCGCGCAGTACCGCCCGGAGCGCTTCGCGCTCCGGGCGCGTCTCTCTGCCCACATATTCCACCAGCCCGAGCGCGTCTCCCGTGTCGCTCCCCACGTCGAGAAGCACTTCTATCTCATACTCCTTATCGAGACCAGTATAGGCTTTCTGTTTTTTGCATTCTTCTCCGAGAAGCACGAGAAGTTTCCCGCTCGCCATCGGGTCGAGCCGCCCCGCGTACGAAGCGGGCACATTCGCATACGCCGGATTTACATGCTTCCATTTTTGTAACGCCATAAGTGGCGTCTCGCCCGAGAGTTTTTCAATAACGACCCGATTCTTCATGATGGGAGTATATAGGAAGAACCTCTCCGCCAACAAAAAAGCGCCGAAGGGCGCTTAATTTTATTAGCATTGAATCCTGACGACCAATGATGTGCGCCTCGTCCGCTCCGTCTCCGCGTTCTGTGATACCTCTAAACTCTATGACTTCGGCGACAAACACTTGAATTTTAATAAAAAAGCCCTCACTTGGATTGTGT
>CALRDY010000039.1 GCA_943355045.1 Candidatus Nomurabacteria bacterium
CATCGAGCGGATGGCGAGGAACGGCGCATCGAAGCCGCGACCATTGAAGGAAACGAACTCCGTGCATACATTCGCGACTTTCCAGAATTGCTCGAGCATCGCTTTTTCATCCATCACTTCGTACTTGATGCCGTCTATTTCACTGTTTGCAAGCTCGGTGCCAGGAGCGGAAAAGTAGACTGCGCCTTTTTCTTTCTCAGTATCGTAGACGCCGATCGCGACGATGAAACCTGTGAGAGGCGAGAGCCCCATCCCCTCTTTCAATTCTTTCATCTCGTATTCATACTCCTCATCATTCTTCGACGACTCGCGCAAATACCACGACAGATTATGCTGCGTCGTCTCATCGAGCGCATCCCACGCTTCGCCGACCGTCTCTATGTCGAATACGAGTGCCATACGCACAGTATACTTTACGCATGGACCAGAAAATACTGCGTGCGGGTGCGGCGCTCGTTCTCGCGCTTGCGGCAGGCGGCGCAGGATACATGGCGGGCGGCGGCGGAGCAGACGCGAGCGTGAGCATCCCCGCGCAAACCATTACCGCGCCCGCAGCGGGCGCGGTGCGCCTCGTCTACAGTCTCGATCAGAAGCAAAATGATCAGGAACTCATCGCACTCATCAACGCCGCAGAGGACCACATCTACTTCGCGATCTACACCTTTACCCTTCCAAATGTCGCTGACGCCCTGGTCGAAGCGAAAAAACGCGGCGTCGACGTGAGGGGGATCATGGATTCGGAGCAGAGCGGCAACAGCTATGGCGCCCCAATCACTGAAAAGCTGCACGCGGCTGGCATTCCGCTGCTTACCGAGCGGCATGCGAGCGGCAACGGCATCATGCACATCAAGCTTCTCGTGACGGAGCGCGCGTATGCCTTTGGCAGCTACAACTGGACCCGATCCGCTACCACGATCAACGACGAGATTATCGAAATCGGGACCGACCCCGCTCTCCGGCAAGCGTATGAAAATATTTTGAAACGCCTCTTTACCGCCTACAAAGGCAACGCGGCCGCGGGAGCGGCCGCGAGTGTTTCCATCGGAACCATCGACTACACGCAAGCAAGCGCGCACATCGGCCAAAGAGCCTCCGTGCGCGGAACCCTCCTCAAAGCCTACACTTCCGCAAGCGGCACTGTCTTCCTCGATTTCTGTGCGAATTACAAGACCTGTCCCTTCTCCGGCGTCATCTTCGCCGACGACGCAAAAAAATTCGGCGACCTCTCCCGCTACAACGGCACGACTGTCACCCTTACCGGCAAAATCTCCTCCTACCAAGGCAAAGCCGAGATCGTCCTCTCTAGCCCGAGCCAACTCTCGCAATGACGCCGCACTGCAAAATAACTTCCCTTTCCCTAGGTTTCCTGCTATAGTATCCGCACTTCCAGTGGCTACTGAACGACTTCGCATAAATAACGAGATCCGCGCGCAAGAATTGCGCGTTATTGGTGCCCAAGGGGAGAATTTGGGAGTTCTTTCGCTTGACGCGGCGCTAGCGGCCGCAAAAACCGCTGGACGCGACCTCATCGAAATCTCACCTTCGGCCCTGCCGCCCGTTGCGAAAATCATGGATTATGGTAAATTCGAGTACGAGCGTAGCAAGAAGGAAAAGGTAGCAAAAGCCAAGGTCAAGGTCTCCGAAACCAAGGAAGTCCAGATCAAGGTGGGCACCGGCGAGCACGATATGGGGCTCAAGGCGAGAAAGGCCGCTGAGTGGCTCGCCGAGGGCCACCGGGTGCGCGCCGAGCTCTTCCTCAAAGGACGCTACAAGGGCATGGGAGAGGAGTTCTTGAAGGAACGCCTCGTGAGGTTCCTCAAGCTCATCCCGTATGCCTACAAGGTATCCGAGCCCGTCGCGCGGAGTCCTAAGGGCTTTGCCGGGGTCATCGAGCGAGACCTCATAGCCCAGGCGAAACGTGAGAAAGAACAGAAACCACAAAATGAAAACAAATAAATCATATTCAAAGAGAATCCGCGTAACCCGCAACGGGAAGCTCATGGCGCGCGCAAAAGGCCAGAACCATTTCAATGCAAAGGCAAGCGGTTCCGAGCGCAGCGGCAAGCGCCGTCCGGTCGCAATCAAGCTGACGATGAAGGTCCGTCGCCGCTTCCTTCCGGGCACGGGCGCAAAGTAATTAATCTTTCTGTAATCATTTCCGTATGACAAGAATCAAAGGAGGAGTAATGGCGCAGAAACGCCGCAAGAACATTCTCGAACGCGCCAAGGGCTACCGCGGCATCCGCTCGAAGAAGGAACGCTACGCGCACGAAGCGCTCATGCGCGCCGGCCGCTACGCCTTCGCCCACCGCCGCGACAAAAAGACTGACTTCCGCCAGGTCTGGATCGTCCGCTTGAATGCCGCTGTCCGCGAGACCGGCCACAAGTCCTACTCCACCTTCATCGCGAAGCTCAAGAAGTCTGGTTTCGCGCTCGACCGCAAGGTCCTCGCGCAATTCGCCTCCGACCATCCCGAGATTTTCGCCCGCATCAGTAAACAAGTCGTCTAACGAAACAAAAAACCGCCTCAGAAGAGCGGTTTTTTGTTTCGGGATTTATTTTTAACTCAGATATTTAAATCGTGGAATTCGTTTCCCTTCAAATTCTACTTCTTCTAGAAACATCGCAAGAGGCCTGACCCAGAGTTTTGACATCTCATTTTCATAGAGCGCTTCGTACACAACCAGGTCTTCCAATGTCTCACTGTGTTTCGCCACGCCAAGTACCCGGTACTTCTTCCCGCTTTTATAATGTTCGTACACGCCGAGTTTTAAATCCATAAAGTCTGTTGCTCCTTATTTCGGAAGCAGATTTTTAATCTTATCGGCATAGAGAGTGTACGCGCGGACGAACGAGTCATCGACATGCGCGTAGAGGATGCCCGTACCCGGACCAGTCTCTACGAACTGGCTTGCGAACGTGATCGTCTTTGCATGGCTATCGCGGATGAAAGGCTCGGGCGACACCCAGTCTATTTTTCCATGTTCGTAGTCGTAGATGAATAGCCCGACGGAAAACATACCGTATTTGATTTTATCGCCAAGATTCTGATTCGCTTCGCGACCATTCATGATACCGAGCAGTTTTCCTTCGCCAACATCAATAGATGATTTCGGCAAAAGAGGCCCCGGAGACGCGTGCCCTGCAATCCAAGGAATATCGTGCTCGGCGGGATGGAAAACAGTATTCCCATACTTCCATGGCCCACCCATATCTTCTGCTATCGCTACACGCACGGTTGAATGCGTGCCTTTTGGCTCTCGATCTCGCGACTCAATGAGATTATAGCGAACGCCCTTTGCATTGATCGGTGCGATAGAAACCTCTTTAGCGTTCGCATTCATCGTTTCGTTCTGCAAGAGGACCGGTTCTGTCATTACGAGAGAACGCAGATCTTTCCCGACCGCGTGACCGAGATGTATCCGGATTTTGTCTTTTGATTCCGGCGGCTTAATGGGGATAGTGAAGTAGACATGCGTGAGTCCGGTTTTTTCGTCAATCCAAATATCAGGATCTTCAAGACCGATACACTCCCACCCTTCCGGAGTGAGTCCCTTGAGAATTTCGTCCTCATTTTTTATCTGAAGTCGTTCGCCGACTGTGAAGTGATCAAGCGAATCGCCAGAAACGGTATGGAGCTGACTGCGGTCGACATACCCCCGTATCTCAACATCGCCTTCTCGACTCGTGATGCAGCGGATGACTCCATCGCGATAGTTTGAACCCGGATCAAGACTGATGGCCATCACATGACTGAAACGGGCGTCGGTTTCAACCGCCTTACCCGGATGCTCGAAATATGCCTCTTGTTTTTCCATGGTGTAAAATGGGTTCGGATCAAATCTTTTTCACGGAATCCTTGGTAATCTCCCACGTCTGCCCCATCTCGGGAGCAACGGCACGAGCGCCGAGATAATCGTGGATGCGCTGAGCAAGGAAACGTTCAGCTGCGGGCTCGCCGATGGCGGTAAAGATGACTTTGGGGCGTTTCTCGGCAAGGGCCGCTTCGGCAAATGCGAGGAGTCCGTCGCGATCGGCATGCGCCGACCAACCTTCCAGGTTCTCGACCATCGCCTTTATCTGCACTTCGGCGCCATTGAGGCGCACGCTTGATGCGCCCTCCATCATGCGCCTGCCGGGGGAACCGGGTGCTTGGTACCCAACGATGATGAGCGTGCTGGAATGATCGGGCAGATACCGCGCTTCCCAGCGACCGATGCGGCCGCCGTGGCTCATGCCCGCGCCAGCGATGATAATCTTCGGGCCGGGCACCTTTTCAATTGCTTCTGATTCTCCGCGTGAAAGCGTGTGTTTGAGAAAAGGAAACTCAAAGACACTTCCCTCCCGCTTTATTTCATCCTCAGTTTCCGGCTTGAAGTAGGTCGGTCCCCACTTCTCATAGACCGCCGTCACTTTTATCGCGAGCGGCGAATCGAGAAACACGGGAATTTTTTGAAGCTCGCCCGCATCAAAAAAGTTTGAGAGTTCATAGAGCATGAGCTGCGTCCGCTCAAGAGAAAATGCCGGAATGAGGATGGTACCGCCTTTTGCTATCGCGCGCTTGAGCGTGTCGCGCAACGCCGTAACACGCTCGGCCTGGGGCGGATGCAACCGGTCGCCATAGACGCTTTCCATGACGAGCGCGTCCGCGTCGGGTACCGGTTCCCAGTCAGGGAGCAAGGGCGAGGGCGAATTGCCGATGTCGCCCGTGAGCGCGACCGTAACGCCCCCATCGTCAGTAATGCGCACGCTCGCCGAGCCGAGGATATGCCCGACATTCCGCAGATAGACTGAGAGCCCCGGCGCGACCTCTTTCTCCGTATGATACTCGAGCGTCTCGATGAGCGAGAAGGTCCTATCGACATCCTGCTCTTCATAGAGCGGTGGAGTGCCGCGACGCTTCGCTTCCTCTCCGAGAATGCCGACTGAGTCGCGGAGAATGAGCTCGGCGAGATCTTTCGTCGGCGGCGTCATGTATATCTTCCCGCGGAAGCCGTCCCGCACGAGCTTCGGGATGCGACCGACATGGTCGAGATGCGCGTGCGTGAGCACAAGCGCATCGATGGTCTTTACGTCATACGGGAACGGCCCGTACACGCACTCCTCGCAGAAGTCAGCGCCCTGTTCGATACCGCAGTCGACGAGTACTTTCCCGCGCGCGCCTTCAATCAAAAAATTGGAGCCGGTTACCTTCCCCGCTCCGCCGTAGAAACTGAGTCGCAATGCCATACGTAAAATGTACCATGGCCGCGGAAAAAA
>CALRDY010000040.1 GCA_943355045.1 Candidatus Nomurabacteria bacterium
TCTTACTCGATTGCGGAACGGATGCGCTCGGCGACCTCGGCGATAGTGAGACGTTCCTGAGTGCCCGTATCGCGATGGCGCAAGGTTACCGTATCTTTGAGCTCGGGCGTTTCGCCAAGCGTATCGAAGTCGATGGTAACGCAGAACGGCGTGCCGATCTCGTCCTGGCGGCGATACCGCTTGCCGATGTTGCCGTTGTCATCCCACGCGATTGCCGGATGCACTCGCTTCAGCTCCGCGCGCACCTCGCGCGCTTTCGCGACGAGTTCGGGTTTGTTTTTCAGGAGCGGCGAGACCATTGCCTTCACGGGCGCGATCTTCGGCGCGAGCGCGAGATACGTGCGTGTTTCGCCGCAAAGTTCGTCTTCGCGATAGGCGCTTACGAGAACTGCGAGTACGTGACGACCGAGTCCGAACGTCGGCTCGATGACATGAGGAACGAACCGCTCATTCGTTTCTGCTTCAAGATACGAGAGGTCAATGCCGCTTTTCTCGATATGATTCTTCAAATCAAAATCGGTGCGGTAGGCGATTCCCCCGATTTCTTTGTACCCGCTCGGATAATTGAAATAGAAATCGAGCGTGCGCTTCGAGTAGTGCGCGCGATCCGTTCCCTCGACCTCGACCTCCTTGATATCGCTCTCTGCGAACCCGACTTCCTTGAACCAGAGATGCGATTCTTTCCGCCAGAGCTCAAACGCCTCTTGCCACGCGCTCTCCGGAAGAAAATATTCGAACTCCATGATTTCAAGCTCGCGCACGCGGAAGAGGAATTCTCGCGGCGCTATCTCGTTCCGGAACGCTTTCCCTATCTGCGCGATGCCGAACGGCAGTTTCGGATGCAGCGAGTCGATGATGTTTTTGAAATTCACGAACATGCCCTGTGCGGTTTCCGGCCGCAGGTACACGGCAGTGTCCGTACCGTCAGTGGAACCGACCGACGTCTTGAACATCATGTTGAACTGCTGGGGCTCAGAAAGCGGATTGCCTTCGGGACTCTTGATCCCCTTCTCGATCATCGCTGCCGCCATCTGTGCGAGCGTCATGCCCGCCGGGTCGATATTGTTTTCTTCAAGCAGATGATCGGCTCGATACCGTTTCTTGGTTTTCGTGTCGGTAACCAGAGGATCATTGAAAGTCGTCGTGTGCCCGCTCGCCTCCCACACGCGCGGATTCATGAGGATCGCGGAATCCACGCCGAACATGTCGTCTCGATTGTCGACGAAACGGTTCCACCACAACTGTTCGATATTCTTCTTCAAGGTAACGCCGAGAGGCCCGTAGTCGAACGTGCCGGCGAGCCCGCCGTAAATCTCGGAACCCGGGAATACGAAGCCGCGACGCTTCGCGAGCGAGACTATCTTTTCCATGAGGTTCATATCTACCATGGGTATGACTATACATCCGAAGCGCACGGGGAGAAAGCTCGGCTCTGCGGCTTACTACCTAGCGAGCTGAGTGACAAAGCATGTCCGCATGCATTTGTCCGAAGCAAGCGCAGGAAGGAAGCTCGGCTTTGCGGCTTACTACCAAGCGAGTGAGCGGAAAAGAAATTCTGATTTCATTTTCCCGAACGAGTGCAGGGAGCAAGACCGGCTCTGCGGTCTTATTGCACAGTTGAGTTCGCTGGGATATACCCCGGGTCGCGCGTGGTCTCGGTGGTAACCGGATCGGCTGTCGCCGTGACCGGCACACCCGCGAAACGATCGTATCCCGAGAAAGACGCTCCTTTCACAAGCTCGGGGGCGCTCCCCCTCTGGGAAGTCGAGGGCGTGAGCGCGACTTGGAAAGCACCCTGCGCGGACGCATTTTGCGCGAGTTCGCCGGTGCTCCAGGTAACGGCCCGGGACTCAGAGTTATACGAGAAAGAACCTATGCCGGCGGTCGTTCCCGTATACGAGACGTAGCCCGGCAAGGTCGCACTGACCGTACCACCAGCGACCGCACTCCCCCTGTTCTGCACATTCCATACGATCGTATACGTCGTCGGCGTGTCGGCGCGCGGAGGAATAGGGCCGCTCGTCTTCAAAGACCCGGAGCTATGGAGCGCGAATGCGGAAAGACTGACGACCGTCGCGACGCGCGCCGTTTTGGTCACGAAAGCGCTCACTTGTTCCGGCACATTCGTCTGCCCTACGCGCGTGCCGGACACAGAAATGGTAAAGGTTATCGTCGGCGAAGAGCCGAGAGCGCCTACCGGCATAGTCGAGAAGGTAAAGGCGCCGATGCCGGAAGCTCCGGGCGCAAGCGTCGCGAGCGCAGAGTCGGTATCCCGACTGAAGACGATCGTGTGATCGGAAGAACGGTAGAAACCGCTCTGGGCGCTGATGCTTTCATAGTCGATTGCGGAGCCTGAGACCGTAATCGCGACCGTCGCATTCGTGATATTCGTCAAGAGCGTATTGACGTAAGAGACGCTGACATTCTGGGTACTCCCGGGAGAGACGACGACATTCTCTCTCGTATCCCCATTGATCGAGATGCTCGCATTGATGAACGGCGCCGTAATCGCGACGGTCGCTTCCTGAGTCATGTAGGTAACCGCGAGCGACTGATCCTGCTCCGACTTCGCGGTCCCGACGGTAAAACGGAAGACGCGTTTCTCCTTATCCTGCCCGGTAAGCGTTCCGGTAAGCGTTACGGATTTAACCGCGCCGGGCTGCAGGGTGCCGAGAGAAACGCTCGAGCCGTGCAGAGGAAGCGATGACGAAGTGACCGAGAAGCCGAAAGGGAAAGTGCCTGTAAGGACGACATCGGATATCGGTGCCGTCGCATTTGACCGGACAGAAAGGAGGAACGTGAGCGGCTTCCCCGACACCGTCTCGGTACGAGTATCGACGGATATCGAAAGCGGCGTCGACGAGATCGTAAACGCGTACGAGGACTTCTTCACGAAAACGGCATTCGAGCCGGACGTACTGTACGAAAGAGAGATGGGCAGCGAAAGGCTCTGCCCCGCGCCGCCGAACATGACCGCCTTTATCGAACGAGTCACGCTCGCGCCGCTCGCGAGCGTCCCGATTTCTTCGGTGTAGCGCGGGTAGGCACTCCGCACATCCGTCGCGCTCCTCGTACCGTCGGGGAAATCGATTTCAATCGTCGCATGCTCGATTGCGACCGGATTCTTATTTGTAATCGTGAGCGAGAGAGGCGCTGTATCGCCGCCGGCGATCATCGTCGGACCCTGCATATCGATAACGACTTGATCCACCGAGACCGAATTGCCGCCATAGTAGAAGAAGTAACCGACGCCGGCGAGCGACACGAGGAAAAAGAGAAATGCGGCCACGAAAAAGATGCCTGCGAGACGTATGTGCCGCCCTCCCCGGTGCGAAGGGAGCGCTGAAAGAGACGCTCCCTCCCATGCGTGCGGCAATGCGCGCTTACCCTCAGTGGCAAGCGGCGAGCGCGCATCACGCGACACGGCACCGGGAGCATAGAGACTGGCGCGGGCGCGCTCGAGCGAACTCGTATCGTCTTCGGGGCGCTGTGGCATTACGCGTAGTATATCAAAGCCCCGAGGCGATAATGCCGCGATTGATGCGCGCGACGTATTCCGTCCGCTCAGCTTCGACTGAAGCGAGCAGTGCCGGAGCAAATGCCGATGACTCGCCATGGATTTTGCCCGCATCAAGCCCGAGCGCCGCAAGCGCGCGAAGCGCGGCGAGCATCTCTGCAGCCTCATGCGCATCTTCGGGAAGCGTTACCAAGGCCTCGAAAAAGCCTCTGATGATCGGAAACAACTCGGAATCATGCGCCTCTCCCGCAACCAGACGGGTCAGGAGACCCGAGACGCGCGCCGCCCTGCGGCGTGGCGCGACCTGCCCCATTTTCATAAACCAATTCTCCGCAAGGACCGCACCGACCACACGCCACCCTTCTCTCCCGCGCACGAGCACCAAATCGCTCTCGGCAAAGGTCACGAGCGCTGCGGAGAGTTTGGCGCCAGAGCGGCGCACGCTCTGCGCGCGAGCGCGCACGAGACCGAGAGTCGGCGTAAGCAATGTGACAAATGCATTCGCCTCTCCAGACGGCGTTCGAGAAAGCACGATGCCGCGCGTTTCGTATTTATGCCGCATCCCGTTAGAAATAGGACGCGGACGTTTCAATAACGCCGTACCCTATTCGATAAAAGCTGATAATAATAGTAATCATACCGTTTTGAAACTAAAGCGTCCGCGATTTCTAACGGGACGCATCCTTAATAAGATCGAAACGCACCAGCCCTGTGGAAAGGAGAATCTCGTGCTTCCCTTCCGGGTAGATTTCCGCATGCGCTTTATCCCGCGGAGAAAATCCCTCCATCTTGCGCGCTTCGGCCACCGCGCGCGCAAGGTCGCGCTCGTCGCCTTCCTTGATGAGTTCGGGTGTAAGCACCGTGTCGAGCGAAAGCTCTTTCCCGGTAATCACTTTTTTCACATTCACTTCATCGGCGAGGATCTGCGCCATCTCTGGAGAGAGCGCATCCGGCACAAAGAGCGTTGCGAGCGGCTGTCGCACCTTGATACCCGCCTTCTGCCGCAGCTGCAGCGCCTCCGACGCGAGCGAGCGCACACGCGACATTTCGTTGATGATCTCAGCGTCGCCGTTTCGCACAAACAAATTCCTGAGACTGAACCGGCGCTTCGTTTCCGGCCACTCGGCGAGATGCACGCTTTCGGGATCAATGGGACGCTTCACGTTTGCGTATATGCTCTCGGCGAGAAATGGTGCGAACGGAGCGAGTAGAAGCGCCGACGTTCGTAACACATACTCCAGAGTCTCAAGAGCTGCCGCATCGCCACTACGTGCACGCTCGCGAATGCGGCGCACATACCACTGAGAGAGATCTTCAAAAAGCGCCGCAATCGCGCGAGTCGCTTCAAACGGACGGTAGCCGTCCATGGCGCCCGTGACCGCCAAAACGGCAGTTTCTACTCGAACCTTCATCCAGCGATCGACCGCGGTCGATGCTGTTTTCAGCCGCGGAACATC
>CALRDY010000041.1 GCA_943355045.1 Candidatus Nomurabacteria bacterium
GGTTTAATTCAATAGGAAAACGGGGGGAGGTGGGTGGGTCTGAGAATACAAAAATGGCCTATATACCAAGTACATAAGCCATTTCTTGAATACATCCGTATCAGTCGATAAGAAGAGTATAGTCGATGGGGGTTGAGAGTCAACCGCCCGCCCGGATGCCTGTGGAGAACGGTTTGTGCGGTATATTCAGACAGTGAAGTATCTCGATGGATTAAATGATGCGCAAAAGCGCGCGGTACTTGCGAAAGACGGGCCGATCTCGGTTCTCGCCGGCGCCGGAAGCGGGAAAACGCGCGTGCTTACGACGCGCATCTACCATCTCGTTCGCGAAGGCGTTCCCGCCGATCAAATTCTCGCCGTGACCTTTACCAATAAGGCTGCGCGCGAGATGCGAGCACGAGTGCGTAGCCTGCTCGGGGCGGAAGAAGCCGCGCCGCGGAGCGGCGCGGCTAACGACAACCCATCCTCTACAAACCACCCTCTGCCTTTCGTCGCCACGTTCCACGGCCTCGGCCGCGAGCTCCTCGAAAAGTACGGCAAAGTTATCGGTATCCCGCGTTTCTTCAGCGTTTATGATCGTGACGATTCCGAGAAGGCGATCGCCGTGGCGCTCAAGGCGCTTGATGTCGAGACGAAGGAACTTTCGCCGCGCGCAGTCTTGGGCCGCATCTCGCGCGCAAAAGGGGAGGGTATGCGCGCGAGCGAATTTTACGAGAAGCATGCGCGCACCGGTTTCGGCGGGCGCATCGTCGCGGAGGTGTGGCTGCGGTACGAAAAAGCGCTCGCGGCAGAGAAGGCGCTCGACTTCGATGATCTCATCGCACTCCCGGTGCGGCTGCTGCAAGAACATGCTGACGTGCGCGCGCTCGCGCAGGATCGCTGGCGCTACATGCATGTTGATGAATATCAAGACACAAGCGTTCTCCAGTCGCGTCTCACCAACTTACTCGTTGGGAAACACAAGAATCTGTTTGTAGTGGGAGACATAGATCAGTGTGTGTATACGTGGCGTAATGCGACAATCGAGAACTTGCTTAAGTTTGATGCGACATATCCCGACGCCCAGATGATTATCCTCGAACGCAATTATCGCTCGACGAAGAACTTGGTGGATGCGGCGAATTCAGTTATTGAAAAAAATAAGAATCGCAAGGAAAAACATTCGACAACTGAACAGGCCGCCGGGGAACCGATTACTGTTCATATGGCGCGCTCCGCTGAAGACGAGGCGCGCTGGATCGCGCTCAAGATACGCGAACTCATAAAGAAAGGTATAAAGCCGGAGGAAGTGGCGATTTTGTTCCGCACGAATTTCCAGTCCCGCGCGCTTGAAGAAGGATTGCTGCGCGCCGGCGTACCGTACAAATTGCTCGGGACGCATTTCTTCTCGCGCAAAGAAGTGAAGGACACGCTCGCGTGGATACGGCTCGCGATGGAACCGTCGCGTGAAGTCGATAAACTGCGCGCGGCGGCTTCGCCGCCGCGTGGTATCGGCAAAGTGACACTTGGTAAACTTGCAGCGGGGCAGCGCTCACTGCTGCGCGCTGGTGAGCTTTCGAAAGTCGAGCAGTTCGAGCTCGTCATCACGGAGCTTTCGCAGGCGGCGGCTTTCCTGACCCCGTCGGCGTTCGTGCGGCTCGTCATCGAGAAGAGCGGTATGCGTCGCGCGCTTTTTGAGGAGGGCAGTGCGGAAGATCGCGAACGTTTCGAGAATGTCGAAGAGATTGCGTCGGTTGCTGCGCGGCACGACCACATTCCCGGTAAGGAGGGCATCGCGGCATTCCTCGCCGAGTCCGCACTCGCGGGCGATCAGGACGAGATGGATCAGGGCGAGAAGACGGGCGTCACGCTCATGACGGTGCATGCGGCGAAAGGGCTTGAATTCAATACGGTTTTTGTGAGCGGCATGGAGGAGGGTTTGTTCCCGCATCAGGGCATGGGCAATGAAAAAGATCGTGACGAAGAGGAGGAGCGGCGGCTCTTCTACGTCGCGATGACACGCGCAAAAGAGCGCCTATTTCTGACCCTCGCCCGCATTCGCAAGATTTATGGCATCGATACTGCGGCAGAGCCTTCTTCTTTTCTTGCGGACATCGACAGCGCTTTGATGCTCTATGATGAGACCGAAAACCATGACATCTTTTTCTAAAGCGAAAATCGTGAGAAGGGGAAGCCATACGGTATTGCATCCCGGGTTACAAGTGATACACTTTTGATATATGGCCACAACCAAAGAACGCATTTTGATAACGCTTACTCCCTCAACCGCACAAGCACTTCGTGCGCGCTCTTTGCGTGAGAAGACTCCACGCGCCACTATTGCCGCACAATGCGTTGAATTAAGCCTCCTTAGTGTGCCGGTAGTGAAGTTGTCACTTGCTGGTGAGACACGTGCGCTTCGTGCGCTTCGTGCGTACAAGCGAGAAAAACAATCGGGAACACTAAAGAAGTTAGTGGGCGGTCTTGCCAGTCTTGCTTAATGCATGCGAGTTCCTGACGTTCTCTACACAACACATTTCAATCGTGCGTATAAGAAAATATCGAACGAACTGAAGCTACAAATTGATGAGCGCGAACAATATTTCCTTGCTGATTGTTTTGATATTCGCCTGAAGATACATAAGCTGTCTGGAAAGCTTGAAGGCCTTTGGGCATTTTCTATAACGCAAAAACATCGTATCCTTTTTACCTTTGAAGAGGATGGAATGGTCACTTTTCTTGATATCGATGACCACGATCTTTACCGATAGATTATGTACGCAAAAAAATCGCTCGGACAGAATTTCCTGATGCACGCGCGCATCGCGGAGCGCATCGCGCTCGTCGCGCATCTTGCGCCGAACGCGACCGTCTTTGAGATCGGTCCCGGAACAGGGAAGCTCACGCGCGAGCTCCTGAAGCTTGCGAAGAAAGTGATTGCGCTTGAAGCGGATCAAGAGCTTTTTGAGAAACTGAAGATTGAATTCGCTCCCGAGATTGCAGAAGGCCGGCTCGAGCTCATGCATGGCGACATACGTACTTTCGCTATTGCAGCGCTTCCGAAAGGCTACGCGCTCGTCGCAAACATTCCGTACTATCTTACCGGCGAGATATTCCGCATGTTTCTCGAAGCGGAGAATCAACCAAGCAGCATGACGCTTCTTGTGCAGAAAGAAGTCGCCGAACGTATCGCCCGTTCTAAAAAAGAAAGCATCCTGTCGCTTTCGGTAAAAGCGTACGGCACGCCGAAGCGCGAATTCGTCGTGCCGCGCGGCGCATTCATGCCCGCGCCCAAAGTGGATTCCGCCGTGCTCACGATTCGCGATATCTCGCGGAAACATTTTTCCTCGCGCGCCGAAGAGGAGCGTTTTTTCGCTCTCGTCCGCGCCGGATTCGCGCATAAGCGCAAATTCGTGCGGAAGAATCTCGCTGAAGCTGGTTTCTTTCCCCTAAACGCGCCGCGAAGCGGCGCGTCGGGCGAACAGGCGAAGCCTGTTCTAGCCGAAAAAGCCCGCGCCGAAGACCTGCCGCTCTCGGCATGGCTCGCTCTCGCTCACGAAACTGCTTAGGCGACCCGGTAATACACTTTCTAGAGAGGTGCGACCACTTCTTTTCTCAGTAGGGCTGCTATACTTCAGGGTAATGAAAGAGAGGATTCTCGAACATTGGCGTGTATTAGCCGCAGCACTCTTCTCGACAGTGCTTATCGTCGGCGTGTTTCTCATCGCTCGCGGCGTCGAGTCGCCCTCACACGCACAGGCATCGACGGAGTCCGCACTTCTGCAATCCATCGCGACGAAAGATTCCGATGGCGACGGCCTCCCTGACTGGGAAGAGGCGCTGTACGGCACTGATCCGAAAGTTACCGACACGTCTCATCTCGGCATGACCGACGGCGAGGCCGTCGCGCGCGGTCTCATCGTGCCTTTGGCGATTGCTGATATGCCGCTGGCCACGTCTTCGTCCGCTTCCGGTGCAGACGGTCTCCCGGCAGCGCCGACGGAAGGGACGCTTACCGCTGCCTTTGCAAAGACATTTTTCTCACTCTTCGTCGCTGCAAAGAAGGCGAGCGGCGGCGCCGATCTCTCCGAAAGCGAAATGAACGATGTCGCGAATAAAGCGTTGGAATCCCTCTCGTCGGTTATGGCCATCGCGCCCGATTTCAAGTCAGCGAAAGATCTCACGGTTTCGGGCTCGGGCTCGGACGCGCTTAAAGCGTTTGCCGTGAGCGCGGAGGCCGTGCTTATGAAGAGGACGAGCAATGCGACGAAGAGCGAGATGCTGTATCTGAAAGATGCGATCGAGAAAAACGACGCCACAGCCATCCCATTCATTTCTTCGATAGCGAAATCATATCGGGAATCTGCCATCGGACTCGCGGTGCTTCCCGTGCCCAAGGAGCTTGCCGCGGACGACCTCGCGCTCGTGAATGCGATGATGCGTATGAGTCAGATCGCCACCGATTTCGCCAAGGTAAACGACGACCCTCTGGCGACCATGCTTGCATTGAAACAGTACCCGGAGGCGGTACTTGCTCTCGGCAATGCATTTATACGCATCGGCACGATATATAGGACGGCCGGAATTACGCTCCCTGCCGGCACGCCGGGCGCCGTTTTCGTGAATCTCATATCGAATATAGCAGCAGAGCAGGCGGCTGCTAAAAAGCCATGACTTCACGCTTTTTCCATTCGACGGTTGCGGTAATCCTGACATTCATACTCATTACGCCCGCCGCATTTTTCGCTGCGCCTCAGAAGGTGCGAGCGCAGCTCAATTTTGGCTTGCCTGGTGTATCCACAGCTGCTCCGGACCCGGTCGGACTTTTTGGTGGCACAGGTGCAGCACCGCTTGATG
>CALRDY010000042.1 GCA_943355045.1 Candidatus Nomurabacteria bacterium
CCACTCTCTGAGACTTTTGCCCATCGTTTGCCATGTCGAGAAGACTATCTTCGCCTGAGCACTTCCTTCCTTCGACATGCCGTTGTAGGTTGCCATCAGGGTTTTCTCATCGAAAACCAGACGGAACTCACCAATGGCATGGTCCAGGATGAAATTGTTGTGCACAAGGAAGAGAGTCCGCTTCGCCTGGAACTGCTTCGCGATGAGCGCGACGGTCAGGGTCTTACCCAGACCTGTTGCGAGGACGACGAGAGCACGTTTTTGGCGGCCTCGCAGTCCCTTGAGAGCAGCCTTAACGGCTGTTTTCTGGTAGACACGAGGTACTATCTGCATAGTCAGCCCCTTTCTTTTGAGTTTGAGATTTCGTTTAGGTAAGCATTGTCAAACAACAATTCTGAATAAATGATACAATACTCAATCAAGTAAGTCAATATATTCGCTTGACGCAAAAAGAGCGTCTGGTATACTGGTCCTTACCTGAAATGTCCGCGACGCGGACTTTCTTATTAAAAAAGTGCGACATACATATTCCATATGATTGATTTAAAGACTATCAATGCGGTGCTCGGGGAGTTTGAGGATCGCGGCATCAGTCGTGCGACGATGATCGACGCTATCGAAAGCGCCATGGCGACCGCGTATAAGCGCGAATACGGCAAGCGCGGGCAGGTCATTCGTGCCAAGCTCGACCTCAATTCCGGCACGATCGCTTTTGAACAGGTAAAGACCGTCGTGGATGACACGACGGTGCGTTTCCCTGCGGATGGCGAGATCATTCCCGAGGAGCATCATCACGCGCACCCATTTCATGCTGAAGAAGAGCATCTCGCGGAGGGAGAATTGCCGCGTTTTGACTCCGAAAAGCACATCCTCATCGACGATGCGAAGCGCATGAAGCGCGGTGTCGCCGTGGGCGAGGACATTATCTTCCCTCTCGAGCCGCAGGACGATTTCGGCCGTATTGCAGCGCAGACTGCCAAGCAGGTGGTCATCCAGAAGGTGCGCGAGGCCGAGAAGCTCTCGATGATGGAGGAATTCGGTGAGAAGAAAGGCCAGATCGTGGGCGGCATCGTGCAGCGCATGGAGCGCGGCGCGATCTTCGTCGATCTCGGCCGCACGACCGGCATCATCCCGTACGAGGAGCAGATTCCGGGCGAGCGCTATCGCATGGGCGAGCGCATCCGCGCGTATCTCTACGCGGTGGACGAAGGTTTCCGCGGTGTCTACCTGCGCCTTTCTCGCGCGCATCCGCAGTTCGTCGTAAGGCTTTTCGAGCTTGAGGCTCCGGAGCTCGCATCGGGCGCTATCGAGATCAAGGCGCTCGCGCGCGAACCGGGCAGCCGCACCAAGATCGCGCTCGCGTCGCGTGATGCGCATATCGATCCGGTCGGTTCTCTCGTCGGCCAGCGTGGCGTGCGCGTCTCGACCGTCATGAGCGAGCTCGGCGGCGAGCGCATCGACATCATCGAATGGAATGCCGACGCGAAGGAATTTGTGAAGGAAGCCCTCTCCCCTGCGACCCCGACCGAAGTGGTGCTGAATGAGGCCGATCATCGCGCGACGGTTACCGTCGCTGAGGATGAGCAGTCGCTCGCTATCGGCCGCGGCGGTCAGAACGTCCGCTTGGCGGCGAAGCTTACCGGCTGGAATATCGATATCGTCTCGACCGGCGGCGCTGAAGTCGCCGAGTCAAACGGCGAATCAGTCGCGGTCGCAGCAACCGAAGAGGATCCTGCTGAAGCGGCAGGCGTAATGCCGACCGAGAGCGTCGAGATTATCACTGATGAAGCGCCCCAGATTACCGGTCTTCCGGCTGAAGAGGAATTGACTTCCCTTCCTGCAAGCGACGAGACCGTCGCCGACAAAGAAGAGGATCGCGACAAAGCGAAAGACGAATAAATCGCCGATGCTGTATAATCGATGCATATGAATCCCGTTAGAAATGGCGAGACTAGCGTGAGGATGTAAAATAAAACAAGTAATGCTTTATTAAACTAATTTCTAACGGGATGAATCTGTTACACGATATCGATCCGGGCACGAAGGAGGAGATGAACGTCATCATCGAGATACCAAAAGGGTCGCACAATAAATACGAGATCGACAAGAAGACGGGCGTCATCAAGCTCGACCGGGTCATGCACAGCGCGCAGGACTACCCGTTCGACTACGGCTTCGTGCCGCAGACGCTCTGGGACGATGGCGATGCGCTCGATGTCGTCGTGCTGACGACCTACCCTCTCGCGCCGGGCATCCTCGTCCACGCAAGGCCGATCGGCATCATGCACATGATCGACGGCGGCGAGGCGGACGAGAAGGTCATCGCGGTCGCCTCCGGCGACCCGCGCTATGCCGAAGTGAAAGATATCGCAGACGCGAATCAGCATGTGCTCAAGGAAATCTCCCATTTCTTCGCGACGTATAAGCAGATTCAGAAGAAAGAAGTGAAAGTCGGCGAGTTCGAAGGCCGCACGGCCGCGCTTGCCGCATTCGAGCGGTCACGGAAGCTGTATGATGATTCAAAATGATATGAACGACGAAAAACTTCTGCCGCCAGGAGAAATGCCATTACCGGGAGTTCCGTCGCCGAAAGCGCAGTCCTGGGGTGCCATGATCTCAATAATAGTCATCGTGCTCATGATCGTCATTGGCGCGTTCTATTCGTGGGGCAAGAGAGTTTCTGAGACAAACATCCCCGCCGACGCACTGATCACTTCTCAGTAATATAAAAATACTCATACTATGAAAATGAATACCCAATCCCGCGCTTCCATGCTCGTCCCGATGGTCATCGAGAAGAGTCAGTTCGGCGAGCGCGCGTACGACATCTACTCGCGCCTTCTCAAGGAACGCATCGTCTTCCTCGGCGGCCCTATCGACGACGATACGGCGAATCTCGTCATCGCGCAGCTCCTCTTCCTCGAAGCGGAAGACCCGAAGAAGGACATCTCGCTCTATATCAATTCCCCGGGCGGTTCGGTTACCGCGACTTTGGCGATGGTCGACACCATGAACCACGTGAAGCCGAATGTCTCGACCGTGTGTGTCGGCATGGCGGCCTCTGGCGCGGCGATCCTTCTCTCTGCGGGCGAGAAAGGCAAGCGTTTCGCACTTCCGCATGCGGAAGTGATGATCCATCAGCCGCACGGCGGCGCCGAGGGCCAGGCGACCGATATCGAGATCACGGCGAAGCAGATCCTGAAGCTCCGCGCGGTGCTGAACAAGATCCTCTCGAAGAATACCGGCCAGCTGCTCGCGAAGATTGAGAAAGATGTCGAGCGCGATTTCTTCATGACTGCCGACGAAGCGAAGAAATACGGCCTTGTCGATAAAGTCTTTAATTAATTTCTAGCAAAGAAAAAAAGGCGGGTCGCGATAAAATCGCGACCCGCCTTTTTTAGCGCTTGACGGTCATATACCAAAGTATATACTTTGGTATATGACCACGAATACAAAGACACTGCTCACGGTAAAGATCGATAAGACACTCAAGGCGCAAGCGGAAAAAATCGCGTCGGAGTTCGGGCTCCCTCTCGGTACGATGGTCAATTCTCTTATCCGTCGAACGGTAAACGAGGGGCGACTTGAATTGATTGCTGTGAAGCCAGCGGCACTTCGGCGCATCAATACTATTCGTAAAGAGATGCGTGAGGGCAAGGGGCATGGCCCATTTACCGCCGACGAGCTGATTAAAGATCTTGAGCGTTGAACATGTTTCTGCATTACAGCTCGCGCTTCAAGAAATCATTCCGTAAACGGCCGGAATGGTTGCGGGAAATTGTAAAGGCACGAGTACGACTTTTCGCTCAAGATCCGCGGCACCCACTGCTCGATGACCATCCGCTCGGCGGGAAACTCGCTGGTCTCCGTAGTTTTTCAGTCACGGGCGACGTACGCATACAATACGAACCGTTTTCTGATGGTTCGGCGCGTCTCATCGACCTCGGTACGCACAGCGAACTTTACGGGTAAGTTTATGCTAGAGTCCCCTCATACCGCCCCGCTGCTCGACTGATCCGACCGCCCCGCTGCACTCCCCTTTTTAGAACTTTATCCTGTTCTGCCCTCGGGAACAGGTCTAACTACACGGGCCATGTCACTCAAAATCATATTGATAATGCTTGCGCTTTCGGGCGTCGGCGGCATCGTGCTCGGCTACGTGCTGCGCGTCCTCATCGGGCTCGCCCAGCGCGGTTCGGTCGAGCTCGACATAAAACAGAAGATGCTCGCTGCCAAGGAACAGGCGGCGAAGATCATCGCCGCCGCCGAGTTCCGCGGCGAGGTCATCGAGACGGAGCGCCTCGCGCCCGTCGAGGAGCGCGAAGAAAAGGTGGTCGCGCGCGAAGAGCGTATCGCCTCAAGGGAGGAATTTCTCGATTCTCGCCAACGCGATCTCGATGAAAAAGAGAATGACGTGCGCGTCCGTGAACAAGAGGCGTCTCGGGCGAAGAGTGAAACGGACAAGCTCAAAGGCGAGCGCTTGAAAGAACTTTCAAGAATCTCGCACTTGTCAGAAGACAAAGCCCGCGATGAGCTTTTTTCTGAAATAGAGCGCGCATATGAAGAGTCGATCCTGGTACGCTTGCAGAAGCTTGAAGCCCATGGCCGCGAACGCCTTGAGGACAAAGCGCGCTCTATCCTCACGAGCACGATTCATCGGCTCGGGAGTGCGGTAAACGCGGAGGTCATGTCGCTTTCGGTCACACTTCCCTCGGAAGACATGAAAGGAAAGATTATTGGCAAGGAAGGCCGCAATATCAAGGCTTTCGAGCGCGCG
>CALRDY010000043.1 GCA_943355045.1 Candidatus Nomurabacteria bacterium
CCTTTCAAATCTCGGATGAGGGGCGGGGGGAAACCGAATCGCTCTACGACCGCCTTCTCGTCATACAAAATCGTGTCATTGATGCCCTTTTTCAGCGTGAAGACGCGGACCCGCTCATCGTCGACGAGCTGCAGCATATCCATATCTCCGGATGCGATGATGACGTCGACACCTTCTTCCCGCAGTTCGTGCGCGATGGTGCCGAGCAGGTCATCCGCTTCAAATCCCTCTCGCTCGTACATCGGGATCGAGAATGCCTCAAAGACCTTGCGCGACTCCTGGAGCTGGAGCACGAGCGCATCGTCGGTCTTTCCGCGCGTTCCTTTGTATCCCTCGAATGCTTCATGGCGGATGGTCGGCTTCGGCAAATCAAAACACGCCGCGATGTAATCAGGCTTCAGGTCGGTAACGATCTTCAGCAGCATCGTGACGAGGCCGTAGAGCGCGCCAGTGGGGGCGCCGGTGGGGCCCGTCAATTCCGCCGATGCGAGCGCGTGATAGGCGCGATGGATAATCGCGTGCGTATCCAAGAGCACGATGCGTTTAGTGTTGGAGATTCTTTTAGTCATAAGAAATCCTGCGCGAACCATCCGGCTGCGCGACAAAAGAAAGATTCTTGAAAGGTGGTGGGAGCGCATCCGCGACTTTCTCCGGCCACTCAAGCAAGATGATGTTGCCCGCGTCCTGCAGCAGCTCATCAAAACCGAGCGGCGCGAGGTCGCTCCCCTTCTCGAGTCGATACGCATCGATATGAACAAGCCGCGCGAACTTGGAGGCCGGGCCTCCACGTTCGCGCGGCAGCAGGTAGATTTTCTCGAGCACGAATGTCGGGCTCGTAACTACCTCTCCCACACCGAGCGCATGCGCGACGGCTTTCGTGAAAGCCGTCTTCCCCGCCCCGAGCTCGCCCGAAAGGGTAATGAGCGTCGCGCCTCGCGACTGCGGCGCGAGCGACCCGACGAAATTTACCGCCTCCGCTTCAAGCTCTTCCAGAGACCGGATTGTTTTCTCCATGTAACGCAATTGTACCGCTGAAAATGAGAAAGCGCCCTCTTCCAACCCTGGAAGAGAGCGCTTTGAGATGAGTCGATGCGGATAGTGCATCACTACCATCGACAGCCACCGTACGGAGCGTACCCCAAACCGCCGCCATAGCTGCCACCCCAACCCCAAGGGAAAAAGCCGAAGGGAAAGAATCCCATAGGGGGCGTATAACCCCCACACGGCGGAAGTCTCGAGGAATCGTACTTAATTTTTGGAGTCGGAACACCGATCCACATGCCATTTCGTGCCTCCCAAGTACCCTTGCACCCTATCTGAGAAAGGGATGGCGGGTCTGTTGGCTTCTTGCGTGATACTCCTTCAGGTAGCGGTGGCTGTGCCCAAGGAACAAGATTTACCTCCCGAGTATCCTTTTTTGGAAGAACACACACCCACACGCCATTTTGAGGATCCCAGTCGCCCTCGCACCCTACCTGGAAAAAAGACGGCGGGTCTGTTGGCTTCTTGCGTGATACCCCTTGAGGCAGGGGCGGTTGTGACCGAGGAACAAGATTTACCTCCCGAGTCCATTTCTCGTATGGGGTCAAACACCCGCCAAGCAAAAGCGAGGTGAAAAACACAAGAGCTAACGTGACATGCTCCAATTTCATACGCACCTCCTTCCCCTTGGTTTTAGTTTTGACTATCAGAGTCCATCTGTAGCTATTATACTACCATTTATACTAAACTGTCAAGCCCTCTCTCGGCGCCTATTCTCTAATGGTATTATCCACTCTGTTATCATCCCTATATGGACCTACCCTTCGATACTGAACACGAAACGACGAAGCTCGCCCAGGTGCGCGAGCGAGAAGAGGAAGATCTCGCGCAGATACTCGCCGAGAGGTATGACGCCTCGTACGTCGACCTCTCGCTCAAGGAGATAGACAACGACGCGCTCCGCATCATCCCTGAAGAACAGGCGCGCCCTGCCGAAGCGGCGGCTTTTGCGAAAGCAGCAAAAACACTCTCGCTCGCGATGCATAATCCGAACAATCCCGCGCTCGCAGCGCTCCTCGAAGACCTTGCCTCTCGCGGATTCCTCGTACATAAATTCCTCGTCTCGAAGAAAAGCCTCGAGAAGGTGCTCGAGCGCTATAAAGACCTCTCCTTCGCGACCGAATCAAAAGCCGGCGTCTTCGTCGTTACCCCCGAAACGCTCGAGAAGATCGCTCGCGAAGGCGGCGGGCGCAAGACGCTCGAGCAAGAGCTCAATGCTGCGACGACCCTCAAGACACTCGATCGCGTCTCTCATATCTTCGAGCTCGTCCTCGCGGGCGCCTTCGCGCTGCGCGCCTCCGACATCCATTTTGAACCAAGAGAAGAGACGACCCTGCTCCGCCTGCGCATCGACGGCCTCCTCTCCGACACCTACTTCTTCGATCCGGCGACCTATCATCAGATTAATTCGCGCATCAAGCTCCTCTCAGGAGTGAAGTTCAATGTTACCAACCGGGCGCAGGATGGGCGCTTCAGCATCGTGAAAGGCGCGAATCAGATCGAGATGCGCGTGTCATTCATTCCCGGCAACTACGGCGAATCCATCGTGATGCGTATTCTTGATCCCGAAGCTACGAAAGTCTCCTATAAAGAGCTCGGTATCCACCCGAAGCTCCTCGCGCGGCTCGAGACCGAGATCCGGCGGCCGAATGGGATGCTGCTCACGACCGGCCCTACTGGGTCCGGTAAGACGACGACACTCTACTCGTTCCTCCGCGAGATACATTCGCCGGAGATAAAGATCATCACGATTGAAGACCCAGTCGAGTACCACCTCGAGGGTATCGTGCAGACGCAGGTCGAAGGAGAGAAGTACACCTTCGCCGAAGGGCTCAAGTCGATCGTGCGCCAGGACCCCGACATCATCATGGTCGGCGAAATCCGCGACGGCGAGACGGCCAATATCGCCATTCAGGCGGCGCTTACTGGACACTTCGTCTTCTCTACCCTCCACACGAACGATGCGGCCGGCACCTTTCCGCGCCTCGTCGACCTCGGCGCGGACTCGCGATCCTTCGGCTCAGCAGTCACCGTCTCGATGGCACAGCGCCTCATCCGAAAGCTTGACCCAAATAAGAAGAAAGAGCGTCCGCTGACGGACGAGGAGAAAAAGATGATCGCGAAAGTATTTGAAACGCTTGCCGACAAATCGCTGATTCCAGAAAAAATAGAAACCGTCTGGGAGCCGGCACCGACTGATGTCGATGAGACGGGCTACAAAGGACGCATCGGCCTCTACGAAGCGATCTTCATGGACGACGAGCTTGCGAATTTCGTTCGCGACAATCCACCGGAGAACGAAATCGCGAAACTCGCTGCGAAACAAGGCTACCTCACAATGGCGCAGGACGGCATCATCAAGGCCCTGAACGGCGTTACTTCCCTCTCCGAAGTAGCCGCTACCGTCGACCTCCCGCGCTGACGCGAAAAACAAAAATCGTTCATATGCTTACATATGAACGATCGTTCTAGCCTCTCTTCCCGTCCATAATCCTCCAGGCAAAACCCGCAATTAAGCGGGGTGGACGAGACACCTGAGGAGTTCCGCAGCGCCACTACCGAAGTAGCGGACCACAAAGTCCTTGGGGAAACGCCCGAAGCCGTCAAGCCTTGCCTAGAGGATTATGAAAAGGATCTGCGGGAGTCCGTTATTGACCTTCTTCTTTTGGCCAATACCTGGACGCCGAAACTATGATAATATGCTAGCATCATCCTATTTTTATGTCAACCCCCTCGGACGCTCCCCTTCCGCTCACGAAGTCGCTTGATGCAGCGCTGCGCCCTTCTCGCTGGGACGATTATGTCGGACAGAAACAGGTAAAAGCGAATGTGCGCGTCGCAATCGACGCGGCGAAGAAGCGCGGGAGCATGCCGGAGCACATCCTCTTCTACGGCCCGCCGGGTGTCGGCAAGACGACGCTCGCGCATCTCGTCGCGGCGACGCTCGAATCCCCCCTGAAGAGCACCTCCGGCGTCGCGATCGAGCGCGCCGGAGACCTTGCCGCCGTACTCACGAATCTCGAGCCGAATACGGTCCTCTTCATCGATGAGATCCATCGGCTCTCGCGCAAGATCGAGGAACTCCTCTACCCCGCGCTCGAGTCGGGCCACCTCGACATCATCCTGGGGAAAGGCCCGTCGGCGCGCACCATCGAGCTCGCGCTCCCGCCCTTCACGCTCGTCGGCGCGACGACGCGCGTCGCCGACCTTTCAGGGCCGCTCCGCTCACGCTTCGGCGGCGGCATCTATCAGCTCGATTTTTACAATGATGACGACTTGCGCGATATCATCCGCCGTTCAGCCGCCCTCCTGAGCCTGTCGGCGCCCGAAGAAGTGATCGAGCGCATCGCGGCGAGGAGCCGCGCGACCCCACGTATCGCGAATGCGCTCCTGAAGCGCGTTCGCGACTTCTCCGAAGTGCATGGGCGCGCCCTCTCAGCAGCGCTTTGCGATGAAGCGTGCGAGCTTTTCGGCATCGACGCGCACGGCCTCACGAAAGACGACCGCCGTTACCTGGAGACGCTCCTGAAAGGCTTCCGCGGCGGACCAGCTGGCGTCCGCGCAATCGCAGCAGCGCTCCATGAAGACCCCGATACGGTGGAGTACGTTTATGAGCCGTATCTGCTTCGTCTCGGCTTCATCGAGCGCTCCCCCCGCGGACGAGTGCTTACTTCGCAAGGTCGCGCTTTTCTGCAAGACGGAGCATAATCAGGACATATG
>CALRDY010000044.1 GCA_943355045.1 Candidatus Nomurabacteria bacterium
CCGCCATGTATCCTGCGCCGCCTGCCGCAAGCGCGAGAACGAGCGCCGCACCCGCACGCAGTATTTTCTGGTCCATGCGTAAAGTATACTGTGCGTATGGCACTCGTATTCGACATAGAAACAGTCGGCGAAGCGTGGGACGCGCTCGACGAGACGACGCAGCATAACTTGTCGTGGTATTTGCGTGAATCGTCGAAGAGTGAAGAAGAATACGAATATGAGATGAAAGAATTAAAAGAGGGGATGGGGCTCTCGCCGCTTACTGGCTTCATCGTCGCGATTGGCGTCTTTGACATTGAAAAAGAGAAAGGCGCTGTCTACTTTTCCGCGCCAAACGCCGAACTTGTGAACAGTGAAGCGGATGGCATCAAGTACGAAGTGATGGATGAAAAAGCGATGCTCGAGCAATTCTGGAAAGTCGCGAATGTATGCACGGAGTTCGTTTCCTTCAATGGTCGCGGCTTCGATGCGCCGTTCCTCGCCATCCGCTCGATGGTGCACAATGTCGTACCGACGAAGGACCTGCTCAGCAACCGCTACCTCTCGATGCAGCGCGGCGCCGCGCACGTCGACCTCATGGACCAGCTCACGTTCTACGGCGCCGCGCGCTTCCGCAAGAGTCTGCACCTCTTCTGTCGCGCGCTCGGTATAGAGAGTCCCAAAGCGGGCGGCACGACCGGCGACGACGTCGCGACGCTCTACAAAGAAGGGAAGTACTTCGACATCGCCCGCTACAATGCTGGCGACCTCCGTGCCACCGCCGCCCTTTACAAACGCTGGAAAGAAACGCTTCGATAGCTGCTGTTTCGTTATCCCCACCAAGGCTGCTCGTGCGATAGGGTACGCTCACTTCAGTCTGCCGTTAGTAACTAATTTTGAACACATGAACATAGTCGCTATCTCAGGTAGTTTGCGGGAAAAATCTTCCAACACAGCACTCGTGCATGCCTTACAATCCGTTGCTCCAGAGGGTATGACGATTTCCATTGTGGACATTGGTAATCTTCCGCTTTTTAATCAGGACGATGAGGCTGTATTTCCCGCGGCTGCGCAAAAACTCAAAGACGCGGTAGCTGCCGCCGACGGACTTTTCATTGCGACGCCGGAATACAATCGCTCTATTTCGGGAGTGTTAAAAAATGCGATTGACTGGCTCAGTCGTCCATACGGAAAGAACTCTTTCGTGAGAAAGCCCGTTCTCGTGGCAGGTGTCTCGGGAGGGAAGATCGGCACTGCGGTCGCGCAGAGTCACTTGCGTCAGATACTGCTGTATCTCGATGCGGACATCATCGGCCAGCCGGAGCTCTATCTCGGTCCCGCGCACGAAATCTTCGATGCGGAAGGGAACATCACTGACGACTCGACGAAGGCACTGCTCACGAAAGCTCTTGGCGTGCTCGCCAGTCGCGGAGGGTAGTACTCGTGCTCACTGCGCACGAGTATCGGCTTCGGTATCCGGATCGTTCTTCTTCGCTTGATATGCGAGCAGATTATGCCGACCGATGAGGAAAAGCGCGAGGAGGAATGCTCCCGCGATGCTCCAGCGTTCGTACGCAAGCCATTCTGAAGTGATATTGCCGAACCAATATGCAGCGTAAAAGAGGAAGGTCGTCCAGACCGAGGTCGCGACGACTGCCGTGAGTATGAATGTCGAGAGCGGCGAGCGGAAGAACCCGCTTGCGGCGTAGGTCGGGAGCCGGGAGCCGGGTATGAAGCGGGCCCAGAAGATAGTGAGCACGAATCGGGTCTCGAGCCATGTGCGGAAGGGAAGAGCTAACTCATGGTCGCCGTAGAGCTTTAGGCGCGGATGCGTGCTTGCGAACCATCCGAGGCAGTACAGCCCGATATCGCCGACGATGATGCCGGCGTAGAGCGAGAAGAGCGCGACCGGGACCCCGATGGTGCCGTTCGCCGCGAGCATGCCGACGATGACCGCCGTCGGGTCTTCAAGGATGAAGGTTCCGAGGATTATTGCGAGCGGCAGGGAAACTGATCCGCCGACGGCTCCGCCGATGAAATGCGAAAGAAAGGAGATGGGGGACATGATAACCACTCTATTCTACCAGAATCCTCGCGGGTATCCTGCGGCAGGTCATTTGCAGAGAGGGGGAACAGCGAGTATTCTGACGGGATGAAACGCGCTGGCGTCATCGCCATCTTAATCCTCGCTTTCCTCGGGCTCGCGGATTCTGCGTACATCGCTCAGCATGAGATGAGTGGTACGCCGCTTCTCTGCGATATCAACAATCTCTCGGGCTGCAATATCGTCGTGGCGAGTCCGTACTCGTATCTGTTCGGCATACCGATCGCCGAGTACGGTATCCTTTTCTATAGCATCCTCTTTGTGCTCGCCGCGCTCGAGCTCGTCATCTTTGATCAGCTCTTGCGTCGCGCGCTGCAAGCCATCTCGCTTGTCGGCGTCATCGCGTCGCTCTACTTTACCCTCATGCAGGTATTCGTTATCGATGCTTTCTGCATCTATTGCCTCGCGTCCGCATTCATCGCGCTTCTCATCCTCATCTTCGCGAGTTTCATCGAGCCATTGCCGCGAAGCGCCCCGTCCGCTGAGCCGCTCACGGTCTAGATATGCACGCTATGTCGCGAGTCTTCATCGTCATTCTCGCCTCGCTTCTTCTGCCGGCAGGCGCGCTCGCCGCGAGCGCGCCTGCGTCTTTCGGCGCAGCACGTTCTTTGCTCGCGGCGAGCTCGTCGCCCGGGAATGCGTACGTCGCCGGCGTTTCGGTCGTACTCACAGCACCGGTCGCAGGGGATTTCTCGGCGCTCGGCGGTTCGATCGTTACGGCCGCACCGGTGCGAGGCGATGAGCTGCTTATCGCCGGCTCGATCAGCTCGCGCGCACGGGTCGCGGGCGACCTGCGTGTCGTGGGCGGGAGCATCAATATCAGCGAGCCGGTCGCGGGCGACCTCATCGCGCTCGGCATATCCGTTGACGACTCCGGCCGCACCGCAGGAAGCGTCTTCATCATCGCCGCGAACGCCACGGTGGCCAATGGCGCGGCGGGCCCGGTTACCGTCTACGGCAACAATGTCGCGCTGGCTGGAGACTTTTCGGGCGATGTCGACATCGTCGCGAGCGGCCGGATCACGCTTGCGGAAAACACCACGATTCATGGGAAATTTTCCTACCAAGCACCAGAAACGGCGACGATACCCGCATCCGTGACGACGCTCGGCGGCGTCGAATACACGAACGCTTCATATCTTCCGGACGCTGGCACCTCCCGCATTCTCGCGCTCGTGAGCATCGGCTTCTTCCTCTTTGCCCGTATCTTCGGAGCACTCATCCTTGCCGGGCTTCTGGCCGGCCTTTTCCCGAAGCTCGCGGAGGCGGTCGTCGAGCGCGCTCATGCGGAGCGTCTGCGGAGCGTTTTGCTTACGATGCTGCTCGGTTTCGCGATCCTTGTCGCGGCGCCGGTCCTGATCGTACTGCTCGCTTTGACCTTCGTCGGCATCGGACTCTCGCTCCTACTCCTCATTCTGTACGCACTACTCTCTCTTTTTGCATTCCTCTATGCGGGCATCCTGCTCGGCAGCGTACTTGCGCGGCGTTTCAGGGGACGTGAGACCGTGCTCTGGCGCGACGGCGTGATCGGCATGCTCACGCTCTCGCTCGTCGCACTCGTGCCGACCATCGGCCCGTTTGCGGTGCTTCTTTTCACAGTCTTCTCCGCCGGTGCGCTCCTTCTCATTTTCTTTGAGTTCGCTTTCCCTCACGAGGAGCATACGCCCGAAATGCTATAGTTGCGCCGATGGAAATGCCAAAGATAGGTACGCAAGCGCCCAGCTTCACTCTCCCTGATCAGGATGGGAAAATGCACACACTTTCTGACTATGTGGGGAAGTGGGTCCTGCTCTATTTCTATCCGAAAGATGACACGCCGGGCTGCACGATCGAAGCCTGTGTTATCCGCGACCAATTCAAGGATTTCAATGCGATAGGAGCGATCGTGCTCGGCGTCTCGACCGACAGCGTCGCGAGTCATAAGAAATTCGCCAGCGCGTACGAACTGCCGTTTACGCTGCTTGCCGATGAGCATAAGGAGGTTGTCGGGCAGTATGGTGTGTTCGGCGAGAAAAAATTCATGGGCCGCATGTACATGGGTACTATGCGCACCTCGTTCCTCATCAGTCCGGAAGGGAAGATCGCGAAGGTGTATGAAAAAGTGAAGCCCGAGACGCATGCGGCAGAAGTCATTGCCGACTTGAGAATTCTCGCCCGATGACTCCTGCGAAACAGAATGAGCGTGGACTTCGGGCGAAGAAGATAGTCGCGTATCTGAAAAAAACGTATCCGGCGCCCGCGAGCGAGCTCGTGCATACGACACCATTTCAATTTGTCGTGGCAGTCATCCTTTCGGCGCAGTGTACGGATAAGGCGGTAAATAAGCTGACCGCGACACTCTTTAAGAAATACAAGACGCCCCTCGACTTCGCTCGGGCCAAGCCGGCGACGTTCACGAAAGAGATTTCCTCTGTGCCGTTTTTCCGCAATAAAGCAAAAGCGATCATCGGTGCGGCAAAGGAGATACAGGCGCGGCACGACTCCGTCGTGCCGCGCACTGAAAAGGAGCTGGTTGAATTGCCAGGCGTCGGCTACAAGACCGCGCATGTCATCCTCGGCGA
>CALRDY010000045.1 GCA_943355045.1 Candidatus Nomurabacteria bacterium
AGATGGTTCGCAAGGCGCGCGAGCGCGAAGAGAAGCGAGGAGAGGCGGTTCATGTACGCCATGGTTTCTTCCGAGAGCGGGCAGGCTTTCGCCTCTGCTGCAGCGACCAGACGGCGCTCAGCGCGGCGTGCGATGGTCCGCGCGACGTCGAGGAGCGCGGAAAGTTCCGTCCCGCCTGCGATAGAAAATCCCTTGAGCGGCGGAATCTCTTTTTCTATCGCGTTTATTAATTCTTCCACGTTCTGCACGGCAGCCTTCCCCACCATCTTATCTGCGCCCGCGACTTCAGCCTGAATAATGAACAGATTTTCCTGCGCATCACGTAATGCATTTTGGATACGTGGTTCTCCTATACTGCGCATCTTTACGAAACCGAGAAAAGCATTGAGCTCATCGAGCGCACCGAGCGCTTCCGGCACCATCGATGATTTAGAAATCCGCTGCTGATTGCAGCCGAATGTTTTTGTCGTTCCGTCGTCCCCTTTGCCGGTAAAAAGCATATGAAATAGTCGTGCGCTCAGTATACCCGAGCACTAACCGTTTAGTCATTTGCGCATAAATACGTTCGAGATAGTACCAAGCCTATTTGCTGGCCGGTTAGTGCTCGGGTATACCTTTCCAGAATCTTAAAAACAGAACGGGGCGTGTCTTCCATAAGACACGCCCCTGATCACTACTCAAGCGAAAGAACTGCGCTACGAGCCCTTTCTATCTTTTCCCGAGGAACTCGATTAAGATTCTTCGCCAGTCCAATCTTTGATAGTCCAAAAATTACCCACTTGGACGGATCGAAATTGTACCAATACGGACCATTTCGATAATCGCCCGGGAAAGCATGATGGTAATTGTGGTACCCCTCTCCGAACGTAACGATGGAAACCGGCCAGCTATCCTGCGACGAATTCGCTCGAGTATACGGCTGACGGCTTCCCCAATGCTTCCAATGAGCGATGCTGTTGATGCAGAACGTTGCGTGCCAGACGAGAATTAGTCGCGAGAATCCTGCAAAAACAAGACCGCCCCAAAAATCACCCCAAAGCCATGCGATGAGAGCCGGCGCAAGCCCTGAGAACAGAAACGCTAATGGAATGTAGTATTCGTGCTGGAAATTCACGAGCGATGCAGTCCAAGAGTCCTCCATGAGATGATCCGCTGCGCTGAAATCTCCTTTCTTTCTGTCGGGGTCTTTGAAAAGAATCCACCCGATGTGCGAATACCAGAATCCTCGCGACGCATTGTACGGATCCCCCTCTTTGTCGGTTTTCTGATGATGAAGAACATGCCCCGAAACCCATACCTTGACGGTGTTTTGAATTGCTGTGGTTCCTGCAATTGCAAGAATCGTCTGCACTATTTCCCCACACTTGAAAGAACGGTGGGTAAAGAGACGATGGTATCCGACGGTTATGCCGAGTCCGCTCACGCAGAACATGACCCCGCCAAGAACGAGCGTTTCTCTTCTCCACTGTCCGAGCGCCGCGACATAGAAGCCGTAGAGCCCGACGACATGGGCGACAAGCATGAAGAGAGCGTTCTGTAAGTACAGTTTTTCTTTCCTTTGTACCATCGTTTACTACCTCCTTTCTTCCGTGAGAGATTGTTCAAGGTGCTTACCCTCTTTCAGGATAGCAGATTGCGACATGCTCTGGGCACAAAAAAAGAAAACGCCTTTCGGCGTCTTTTTTGTGCCCAGGAGAGGACTTGAACCTCCACGGATCGCTCCACAAGAACCTCAATCTTGCGCGTTTACCAATTACGCCACCTGGGCATTACTTTGTCAATTCCCTGCGAGCTTCTGACAAAGACTCCCCCACTATACGCAATGCTCGCACTATTTTCAATCTTTTCCGCGAGAGATGCACTGGGCAGGATGTCGAATACATTGCATTCATGACGAGCAATGATTCCTTCTTCGCAAATCTAAGATTGCATATCAAATCGCGTTCTTTCCCTACCCCTCCTGTCTTCGATATATGCCCCCTTACCCTAAGGAGACGATGGAGCATTTCTCGCAACCAATCGACATGAGGAGGGCTTGCGGAAGTGAAGTTGAGATAATACATGAAACTTGCTTTCCAGCGCGGGTCAAAGTAGCTATAAAAAGATCCGTCTCCATCAAAACTCCCGCGCAGAAAATCGAAAAAGTATTCATCGGGGATAGCAAGTGCCTCGATCACTTTCGACTTAGCCGGCATGAGACCGATACTAAGCAAAAAATTGTACAAAAACACATCGCCCCATTGCACCCTATGATAGGTTCGGTTTTTCATCCGCACACCCGCTCGATGAATACCGATCTTTACCTCGAGTCCGAGACATTTTTTGAAATTCTGTATCTGTTCAATATCTTTTGATACGAAGGACAAATGCCTCCCATCATTCGAGAGGCATCCATCGCTCGCGATGAGTCCGATCGCGTATGCAAGCTCAGGCGACCAGATCACTTCTTTCCTTCTCGGCTTCGGTCCGCGCATTCCCATGACTCAAGTATAAGCGCATACCAATAATATACGAAGAAAATCCGAGTGGACAACTCGGATTTTCGTTTACAAAAATCTATGCCGCGACTTCCTCCGCTACCGCCTCTGTGGGAGCGATTGATTCGTCGCTCGTGAGATTCATCATGCGCGCGTTGCGCAGCTGGCGGCGGACCGCTTTCGTCGCCTTTTCGCGGATGAAGTAGAGCTTCGCGCGACGGACTTTGGAACGCTTCACGATCTCGATCGAGTCGATCGAAGGAGTGTAGAGCGGGAACGTCTTCTCGACGCCGACGCCTGAGAGCGTCGCGCGAACCGTGAACATCGCACCGGCTTCAGTGCCGTGCTTGGTCGAAAGGACGAGACCTTCGAATGTCTGCTTGCGGACGTTCTTCGTCGTCTTCTCTTTCTTGTCGGTGCCGCGACCCTTCTTAAGCTCGACGATGTTCTGGACGACGCGCACGGTATCACCCGAGCGGATGCCGAGCTTCGCGCGCCCCTCTACATTGACTGGAGTTATGACCTTTTGCATGTGCCGAGCACTCTAGCACGCGTCGCGAGAGAGAGCAAATTCGCTACGCGAGCGAAGCGAGTGCCGCCGCCGCGCCCGGGAAATACGCAAATGCGGGCGCGAGGTCGCCCGGCACCGGCGCGATGATGCGCGCTCGCTCGCCCGAAGGGAGAGGAATATCGAGAGTATACGCATGCAGCCCGAGTCGCTTGATGCCAAGTGCCGCAGGGTGGTTCGGGGCGTAGAGTACATCGCCGACGATCGGATGATGAATCGCTTTGAGATGCACGCGGATCTGATGCGTCCGGCCGGTCTCGGGCGTCATGAGCAAAAGCGCGTAGCCAGTCGTCTCCGCAAGCACTTCGAAATGCGTCCGCGCATCGCGCAGCAGCCCTTTCGCTTTCGGCTGCGCGCTCCGCAGGCGGAAGTCGCTACGTGAGCGGCCGATGTCGAAATCAATAGTCCCCTTCTTCTCCTTCGGCGCGCCGTATACAAATGCCAAGTACTCCTTCTTCACATCTCGATCGTGAAATGCTTTTCGCAAGAAAGCATATGCCGCCGCATGCTTCGCGAAGACGAGCACGCCAGAGGTGTCGCGGTCGAGCCGATGCACATACCCTGAAGAAGGTGGGTCGGTTGCTTCGACTTCGTACTTTTCTAGAAACCACTCTTCAGCGGTCTCTTCTTTGGTCCGGCCGTCTGAATGCGTGATGAGCCCCGCGGGCTTCGCGACCGCGACGAGATCGGCATCTTCATAGAGAATGTGGAGTTCCATTTCTTCACAGTATCACTACCGAGCTAGCTGAGCGACAAAACACATCTGCGAGACTACTTCCCGCGCCGACGCTCGCGCGTAGAAAATTCAGCAAGAATCGCATCGAACTCTTCTTTCGTAAAAGCCGGCCATTTCGTATCTATAAAAAAAAGTTCACTATATGCCGACTGCCACGGAAGAAAATTTGAGAGGCGCTTGTCACCACCCGTACGGATGATGAGATCCGGGTCGGGCATCGGATGCGACCAGAGCTTTTCCGCGAAGGAATCTTCCGTGATGCTCGTCGTCCCCTCAGAGAGCAGCGCATTTACTCCGGCGACGATTTCCGCACGCCCGCCATAGGACATCAGGAGATGGAGCGTGACGTCATACGCCGCTCCGGTCGCCCGCTCCATCTTCCCCATCATCTCCTGCATATCGTTCGAGAAACGCGCTCGGTCTCCGACAAAACGCACGCCTATGCGATTATCGACCATCTCCTGCGTTTCATTTTCGAGAATGAAACGGAACAACTTCATCAAATATCCGACTTCCTGCTCCGATCGTTGCCAATTCTCAGTGGAGAATGCGTAGACAGCGACATGAGAGATCCCGGCCTCGCGCGCCCAGCGCACCGCTTCTTTGAGTTTTTTATAGCCCTCTGAATGACCTTCATATATCGGTAGATCATTCTCTTTCGCCCACCGGCGATTACCGTCCATGATGATACCGATGCAGGATGCGCGTACGATAGGGTGTTCGTTCATATTGTTACAAACCTAGTCAACATGTCGTCTGGTTTCAAGTG
>CALRDY010000046.1 GCA_943355045.1 Candidatus Nomurabacteria bacterium
GTGCAGGTAAACGGCAAGCGTCGTGGTTCGGTGCTCCTCGCCCTCGATGCGTCTGAAGCGGATGCGGTTCGTACCGCTCGTGCCGTATCGACTGTCGCCACCGCACTTGGCGAAAAAGAGCCCATTCGCGTCATTTATGTGGCCGGAAAGATACTCAATCTCGTGGTCTGATTGACCGCTATTGACTCTTTTAAAGGGAATTGCTATAAATTACACCACATGGTCAAGGCACTAAAGACGAAGAAGCAGGCGAAGGCGGTTTCGACCGCTTCGTTCTCCTTTGATAGCGCCACACTCGCGAAGCAGCTCTTGGCTGCGGCGCCGGAGCGCGCGCGCGAAGTCCTGGTCCGCCGTTTCGGCCTGGGCAGCAATCCTGAGCGCGAAACTCTTGAGGCGATCGGCGATCGCTCGAGCATTACCCGCGAACGCGTCCGTCAGATCGAAGCGGCCGGACTCGATGCGGTGCGCGCAAGCAAAGCCTTCAAGGAGGCCAAAGGTGCATTTGAAGAGATTGCAAAATACATCAGCTCGCTCGGCGCCATCGTGCCCGAAGAGGCGCTCCTCGCTGCGCTCGGAAAGGACGAGAAGACGCGCAACCGTTTCCGTTTTTTCCTCATGCTCGACTCCTCGTTCTTCCGCGAACGTGAGACGAACGATTTCCTCGCGCGCTGGCACATCGATCATACGACCGCGAAGCATATCCATGATGCGCTCTCGAAGCTCTACGCTTCGCTTCCCGATACTGAAGTGGTTCCTGAAGGGAAGCTCTTGGACCTTTTCCTCGACGAGCTTAAGAATGTGAACGACGCGTACAAGAACGAAGAGGTCATGAAGCGCTGGCTCTCCCTTTCGAAACATATCGGCAGCAATCCGCTCGCTGAGTGGGGCCGCGCGACGGCACCTGCTATCCGCATCAAGGGCGTGCGCGACTACGCGTATCTCGCCGTAAAGCGTCACGGTGCTCCGATGCACTTCTCCGAGGTCGCTATGGCGATCGGTTCGCTCTTCTCCAAGAAGGCGCATGTCGCGACGACGCACAATGAGCTCATCAAGGATCCGCGTTTCGTACTTGTCGGCCGCGGGCTCTACGCGCTTACCGAGTGGGGCTATACGCCGGGCGTCGTGCGCGATGTCATCCGTGAGGCGCTCAAGCAGGAAGGTCCGATGAAGAAGGATGAAATCGTCAAGCATGTGAAGCAGGCGCGTTTCGTAAAAGACAACACCATCCTCGTGAACCTGAACGATCCGCGCTATTTCAAGCGCCTCAAAGATGGTCGCTACTCGGCGGTTTAAACGAACTATAGTTATTACACAGTGGCGCCGATAGGCGCCACTGTTTTTTGCTATACTGAAACTAATGCCACCGAAAAAAGATGCGAAGCCGAAGGGGTCTAAACCAAAGGGAAAGTCAAAATCGAAAAATCGAAAGAGCCCGCTCTCGTTCTTTAAGGGACTTTTAACCGAGACGCTCGGTATCCGGCTTGAAGCGTGGCCGCTTTTCATACTCGGTGTCATTCTTCTCGTAAACGCCTACATATGGATGCCCGACGCCGTCTCTATGGCGTTCGCCATCGCGCTCTTCCTCGCGCCCTTGTGGCTGCCATTCCTGCTTGTCGGTGGCGCGAAGAATCTCTGGTACATCCTTCAGCGAGGAGAGTTCATTTCTTCTTTCACGTACGTACTTCTTGAAATAAAGCCGCCGCGCAATCTCGTGAAGACGCCGCTCGCGATGGAAGCATTTCTCTCCAGCCTGCATCTCACGGGAGGGGAATCGAATTGGTATGCTCTTTTCTGGGGCGGCACACGGCCGTTCTGGTCGCTCGAAATGGCATCGTTCGAGGGACAGGTGCATTTTTTCATATGGACGCGCGCGAAGCTTCGCCAGATCGTCGAAGCGCAGATCTATGCACAGTATCCGGGCGTGCAGGTCGTCGAAGCGCCGGATTATAGCCGGACTATTTCCGCATTGCCCGAGGAGTGGAGCATCTGGGGCTGCGACTATAAGCAGACGGCCGCTGATCCGTTGCCGATCAAGACCTATATCGAATACGGGCTCGACAAAGTGCAGAAGGAGCCGGAGCAGGTCGACCCGCTCGCGAGCATCATCGAGTTCATGAGCTCGCTCGGGAAAGGCGAGTATCTCTGGCTGCAATTCGTCGTCCGCGCTCACAAGGGCGAGAAGTACGACAAGCCCAATGAGGATGGCAAGCCATACACGTGGAAAGACGAAGCGAAAAAGCTTGTCGATGACATCCGCAAGAAGACGCGCGACACCTATACCGATCCGACGACCGGGAAGGAAATGCCGGGGTTCCCTAATCCAACCAAGGGTCAATCGGAAATGATGGCCGCCATCGAGCGCAATGTCTCAAAGCTCGCTTTCGACGTCGGCGGGCGATGCATCTATCTCGCGAAACCGCAGAATTTCAGTCCCGTAGTCATCGCACACATGATTGCGCTCTTCAAGTCGTTCAGCAGCGAAGGATGGAATGGCATCAACTCGACCGGCTGGATGAAGACCTTTGATGATTTCCCGTGGGAGATCGGCACGGCGAAGAGGAAAGACCGTTTTCGTCGGCGTCTCGTCGAAGCCTATCGTCGTCGGCAGTTCTTCTACGACCCTTTTTTTGAAGGCAGCCTATCTCCGAAGGAGATTATGGTCATGAGCACCGAGGAGCTTGCGACCATCTATCACATCCCGTCGAGCTCGATAGAATCGCCGGGCCTCGTGCGCGTCCGCTCGGCTACTGGCCAGGCTCCGGTCAATCTGCCGATGTAGTCGCATGGATTTCTCCGCACGACAGGCTCCGTGGGCGGTAGCGTTTGCACTCGCACTGTTTCTGGTCGGAGGGTATCAGCTCCTGTTCGCGCCGCCGGCTGATTTCCCATCGGGAAGCATCGTAAGCATCGCGCGCGGAAGCTCCGCCCCGCTCGTCGCCGAGCAGTTCGCTACTGCACGCCTCATCAAGCATCCTCGCCTCCTCCTTCTCGCTCTGCGCGTGTCTGGCGCGAGCGCTCGGGTGCAGGCGGGCGCGTATCTGTTTACCAAGTCTGAGAACTTGTTTGTCGTCGCGTACCGGATTGTTGCTGGCGCCTACGGCCTCCCACCGGTGCGCATCACGTTTCCTGAAGGAACGAGCGTACGGCAGGCGGCCGCTCTCATTTCTGCTGCACTTCCCGAAGTGAAGGCCGCTGATTTCTTGAAAGCAGCGCAGCCGTACGAGGGATATCTTTTCCCCGATACGTATCTTTTCCCGCCATCGGCAGACACCACATCCATCATCGCTCTCTTGCGTGCGAATTTCGATGCGAAGATTGCGACGCTCTCCGTCGATATCGCTGCGGCCGGGCGTTCGATTTCTGACATCGTGACCCTCGCATCTCTCGTTGAAAAAGAAGGCCGCACGACAGAAAGCAGGCGTATGGTCGCCGGTATCCTTTTAAATCGTCTCAAGCTCGGCATGCCGCTGCAGGTCGATGCGGTCTTCGGTTACATCAACGGGCGCGACACGTACTCGCCCTCGTTCGCCGACCTTACGGTCGATTCGCCGTACAATACCTATACGCACAAAGGGCTTCCGCCGGGGCCGATCTGCAATCCCGGCATGGATGCGCTGCAGGCGGTGCTGCATCCTTCGAAAACCAGCTATCTGTATTACCTGACCGGCAAGGACGAGCGCATGCATTACGCGACGACTTTCACTGAGCACCAAGCGAACCGAAAAAAATATTTGCGCTGATGGTCAGCAATTGCCAAGCATGATTAGATAACGTCTATGGAAGATGTACGCGGGAAGAACATATACGTAGGCCTCTCGGGAGGCGTCGATTCGGCAGTGTCGGCGGCGCTTCTCGTGCGCGCCGGGGCGAAAGTAACCGGCGTATTCATCAAGGGATGGTATCCGCCGGGGATGCCTTGCACCTGGGCGGAGGAACGCCGCGACGCGATGCGCGTC
>CALRDY010000047.1 GCA_943355045.1 Candidatus Nomurabacteria bacterium
GAGACTGCCGGTCTCGCTTGTGTGCACAAATCCACCCGCCCGACGATATACGTCTGGCAATTGTGCTTGCGTCTGCGGTCCGAGGAACTGTACGCGCTTTGCAAGAGAGAGCCGGTTAGACAGTTCCTCGAGACGAAGATGTTCCGGCCCATCTCCTGCGATCCACACGTCGTAGGGGAAATGTTCAGCAGCGCGAATAGTCAAGTCATGACGTTTGATGGGAGAAAGTCTCCCCACGGAAAGCACTGCCGCGCCGCGTACTATTCTAGAGTCTGGAGAAAAGACCTCTGTATCGATACCGTGCCCCATAATGCGAACTTTCTTACTTTCGAGTCGGAAGCTTTCTTTCGAGGCCGTGAAAATGTGGTTCGCAAATAGCTCGGCAATACGCAATTTCAGATTCACGCTTTTGTGCATATACCACAAAGCGATGTTCTTTCCCCACAAACGCCAGAACAGGCCGCCGAGCACGACGTACTCGGGATTCATGTGCACGAGAACGGCGTCGTACTCATGGCGCAGTTTCCAAACGAGTTTCAGAAAACGCAAAGCATACGTGGCGCGGCTTGCCGCACCACGTTCTTTCCCGAGCGAATGCACGCGGACATTTTTTGGGAGGGAATGCTTCCCTTCTTTGAGGCAGATGACTTCTATCCGTTCAACGTGTTTTGCAAACTCTTCTATCCAACGCACGAAGAAACCGAGAAACGGATCTTCGGTATCGACTGCTTGGGTAATGATGAGAAGCTTCATGCGATATCTGGCCCGTACACGCCTCTCAGGAGATCGAGATCTTTACGGCTCTCTTTCAGAAGAGAGATATTCTTTTTTTCGATTGCTGAGAGCGCCGCGATGCCGTGAGCATCCCCGACCCTCTGTTCGTACAAGCTGCGCAGTGCCGCAAAATCTTTTATGAAGCAATGCCCGCCGGCGCCACGACCGGTCTTGTGTACAGGCGCGAGGTATTTATCCGAAACATACGGATCGGCGGCGAGCGCTTTCTGCACCACGCTCCAATCGCCTCCGCTCTTCAGCGTCAGATCATAGAATATATTCCAGAGCACGACCTGCATGAAGCCGTTCACATTATGAGCGTACTTGATGAGCTCTGCTTCCGTACTATCGCACGTGAGCGAAAAGGACGATTGCGGAAGAATCGCATGTATCTGTTCCGCGGCTATCCGATGCATCTCGTCATCAGTCGCGCTGCCGAGAATATTTGAAAATGGATGTGCCGCATCCTGCGCCGCAGTCGCTTCCGAAAGAAACTCAGGAGAGTAGAAGATGATGCGGTCCGGGTAGTGCACTTGGAACGATTTAGTCGTGCCTGGTACGATAGTCGACTTCACAATGACGACCTTCCCTTCCCCGACGAGCCCGATTGCCTCACGCACGATGGAATCATCGAAACCTTCCAGCGTAGTCGGCGTCGGAACCGCGATGAAGACGATGTCGCACTCTTTTATTTTTTCTTTATTCTGTACATACGGCTCCTCAAGCGCGTAACACACCACCTCAAAGCCGCGACGCTCAAAATCATCGGCGTAATTCTTGCCGATATACCCTTGCCCTATGAAGCCGACGCGCGGCGTACTCTCTTTGCCGGGAGGCATTTTCATGACTTTACCATGCAGGCTCTATAACCGGCCTTCATATGCCCGGGTTGCTCCCGAAGAGCTCGTATTATTCAAAAAGATCGGCATGGGTTCCCGTTCTAGAAATGAATACTGTTTCGGGTGTGAGAGCGTATATGAGAAGCCAGTCCGATTCAAGATGACATTCCCAATACCCCAGATACTCACCTTGCAGTTTATGCGGGTCATAACGACTCGGCAGATTTCCTTTTTCAGCAAGAGATATCACTGCATCAATGAATTTCTGGACATTCTTACCTCGACGCGCCATACGCGCCTGATCTTTCTTAAGCGCGGGGAAATATACTACGTCGCGCATACTGATTATGCCGTCCTAGCAACTTCGCGCATTTCCTTAACAAAATCTTTAAGAGAAACTCGAGTCCCTTTCCCGGACTCAAGAGCGCGAATTGCTGCTCGTGTCTCTGCATTTGGAATATCGAGAGGAAATGGTATTCCTTTATCACTCGCGATACGCCGATAAAATACATTGATAGCTTCTGATGGGGATATGCCAATCTTAGACAGCACCGTTTCAGCCTTTCTTTTCATCGAAGGCTCCATACGAGCACGCACGAAAGCTGTTTTTGTAGTCATGTGCGTAGTGTAGCACACCTGTGCCACACTACGCTAGCGCCCAGGCCGGGCGAGATCCGCCGCAATGCGCGTCGACAAATCGCCCTGTGCGGCGAGGTGCGCGCGCGCCGCAGCCTCAGCGCGCATCGGGAGCTCGAGCCGCACCGACGTATCTTCGATGACTCCGACGATACCGAGCGAGAGCGCCGTCGGATCGGCCACCGGCACGGCGAGGACGTCTTCGTAGCCTTTGAACACTTCGCCCACGATGCCGACATCGGTCGTGATGATAGGGACCCTGGCGAGTGCCGCTTCGATAAGCGTGCGGCCATAACCCTCATACGCGCTCGCCTGGATGAATGCTTGCGCACTTCCCATAAGCGCCCGAGCATCGGAGCGTTCTCCGAGGAAGATGACGTGCTTTTCGAGACCGAGCGAACGTGTCATTCGTTCGAGCCGCTTGCGCTCACGGCCCTCGCCAACAATGAAAAGCCCAACCATCGGATAGTGCGCGACGACGAGTTTCAATGCCGCGAGAATGTCTTCGATACGCTTCTCCGGCTCGAGGCGACCGACCGCTATGAGCGCAAACGTAAAAGGATGGGCGGGCAGCAGAGCGCGGTCCGACACCTCGGCCGAGACCGTAATCGGGATGACCGACGGTTCGGGAATGCGTGTGCCGTAGCGCGCTACAAGCGACGCCTTCACGCGCTCAGAGACCGTGCGGATGCCGCTCGCCACCGGTAGCACGCGATCGGCAATCTTCCGGCGATACCGATTCAAAAGTGGCATGCGTACGCGCGGACTGCGCCAGTTCCCGCTCCGCACGAACCATGGCGAGAGGAAATCGGTATGCACTTGAATATGTAGCTTCGCATTTGTACCGCTCGCGGCGCGGAGCGCGGCGAGCCCGTGCTCGAAAGGGTCCTGTGCTGAGACGACTTCGATGCCATGCTCGAGGATGAGCGCGTGCGCGCGAAGAGCGAGCGCACGCACACGGAAAATCTTCCACGAATGCACCGGGTGCAGGAAGAGATTCCCATCTTGCTCTTCTTTCGCATCTTTACCCGCCGAAGAGAGGACATGCAGCTCCCCTATCGCTGCAGCATACGCGCGCATGCGCGCGCGCGACGCGCTTTCAGCGACGAAGAGCGATGGGTCGGAGCCGATATTTAAGACGCGCATAGTGTATGTATGATCGCGAGGAATTCTTTTGCGACTTCTTCCCACGAATGTGAGAATCTGAATGCCTGTACGCGCGCGGACGCGCGCGCGTACTCCTCGGCATCAAACAGCTTCTCCATCGCAGTCCGGAGCGCTTCCGCATCAAGCGTGTCGACGAAAATACCCGCGCCTGCGAGACGCTCGCGCACCCCCGTATCGGAAGTCATGATGAACGGTTTTCCGAAGCGTATGGCATCTACGGCCGCATTCGGACTTACCTCGCTCACAGAAGGTATGACGACAGCATATGCCGTGCGGATGCGCGCTTCGTGTTCATCGGGCGGAAGACTTCGGACATCAAGCTCGATATCAGGATAGGCTTGCTGCAAATGGACAAATGCCATCTTGAGAGTCTCTACATTCTTAAGAGGATGTGAGCGCCCCGCGGCGACAAAAATACGCCCCTCGGAGGGCACAGCTTCGTGCCGTACC
>CALRDY010000048.1 GCA_943355045.1 Candidatus Nomurabacteria bacterium
GGGATGCTCTCGGGAAGAATTTTTTCTTTCAGGCGAGACATGTCTTGCCTCATGCTTCTTAGCGGATATAGTATTTGCCCATAAATCAATTTGGGAAATTCTTCTTTTGCTACTTCCAACCATCGTTTTTTCGGAGCTTCTTGCGGAGGAGCCGGACGCCGGATATTTTCCATCATGCCGATATGCAGCGGCTCTTCGGGAGAGCGAAATTCAACATCATTCCCTTTTCTCGATTTCAGAACCTGCCACAGCACTGGGTCAATCGGAGGTACCGGCATGGCATTTTTCGGTCGCGGCAAAGCCTCGGGAGCGGCGAATCTCTTCTTCGGCTTCAGACCGAGATTATCTCGCAGTGCGTTGATCGATTCTTTCGAGATTTTCTCTTTCGTGATGTCACGCCATCGCTTTTTCGGATTTTTTTTAAGAGGAGCGTTCTTTGCTGGATGCGCAAATTCCTCTTTCGCAAAAGCACCAAGCGCCTGCTTCTGTGCCGGATTGAAACTGGTAAAAGCAGCCTCCGGACTTGCCCGTCGCGGAAGTTTTTCGGAAACTATTTTTTTAGATTTTTCCCCTATCGAGGGAATTCTTTTTTCATCATTTTTAGCTAATGCATGCAACGTCTCGAGCGTATTCTGTTTTGTTCTCGGATGGCGCTCGGACATATCAGTTCGAAAGATACCGCTCGCGGATCATGTTTTCAACCATGGCACGGTCGCGACCATAGGTAAGCGAGGAAAGATGGATGAGGTCGTCCACCTGCGCCAGATTAGTCTGTGGCAGAGACGCTGTCTTCATGTCGAACGGCTTCTGCGGGACGCCCTTCGTGAGGATCTTCACATACGCGTTCCGGTTCTCGATGTTGACGAAATCGAGCGCTTCGAAAACCGGTGCAAACTGCTTCGCAAAGAACTCTGCGTCTTCCTCGCCAGTGCGAAAGACCGCCATATTCCCCACGTTGCCGAAGACCGCGTTGCGCGTCTTCTCTTCGACCTGATTGAGGAACTGATGCGCCATCGTGAGCGCAAGCTTGTATTTGCGAGCCTCAGAAAGGATGCCGGGGATCGAATCCGTCGTGATGTTCTGGAACTCGTCGATATAGAGATAAAACGGCGGATACGGCGCTCGCGGATTGTCGGCACGGGAGAGCGCCGCCATAAAGAGCTTCCCGACGATGATAAGGCCGAGCAGGTTCGCATTTTTCTCGCCGAGACGCCCTTTGGAAAGATTGATGAGAAGAATCTTCTTCGTATCCATGACCTCGCGGAATTTAAACGACGACTCCTGCTGACCGACAATCGGGCGGATGAAATCGTTTGCCGTAAAGTCATCGAATTTGTTCGTGATGTACGGAACGATGTTTTCGAGTGCGGCGTCGCCGCCGGCTTTTGTCGCGATTTCCTGCCAGAATTGATTGACGACCGGATTCATGCTCTTCGCGAGCTTCTGTTCTCGGAACTCTTTATTGGAAAGCACGCGCGCGATATCGAGGATGGTCGAGCCACTCGTCGGGTCTTCCATCACAAGCAGCGTCGCATTACGGAAATACTGCTCGAACGCCGGACCCATACTCTCCGGCACCGCGCCGTACAAGCGATGAAAGATCATCAAAAGCTCATTTACGATGAAAGTCTTCTGTTCGGGCCGTGAAAGATCGTATTCGAGGAAGTTGAGACTAAATGGACGAGAGAGGTCGGCAGGATCAAAATAAATCACGTCTTTGTACCGCTCGGGAGGAACCGCAGCGAGAACATCCAAGATATCGGAACCGTGCGGGTCGATGAAGCAGCAGCCCTCGCCGTTCTTGATATCCTGCACAATCATCGACTTCATAAGTCCTGTCTTACCGGTGCCGGTCTGACCGATGATGTAGAGGTGCCGCAGACGATCCTCGGCGTCGAGGTGCACCTCTGTCGCCTGCCCGCGATACGTATTGGTACCGAGGAGCACGCCCGTCTGAGGGAGTGAGAGCGGCGCGGGCGCATGGGTAAAACGCGACTGCTTCAAGTGCGGCGAGCTCTCGATGCCCGACGGCGGGAAGTGATAGAGGGTCGTGAGCTCGCGGAGCGAGAGCGGGAGCGCGTGCGAGACGTCCGGCATGCGGAAGGAGAAGTCGCTGAGGACCTGCTGCGCGCGCCGCGGAGCGGCGCGCGTGAATTCCAGCCGATTTCCCTGCGTATTCGCAAACTGATTGAAGGCCGCTTCGAGATCACCAAGCACCTGGCTGGCAGTATGTCCGTCTTTCGAAGAAGCGGCGAGCCGCAGCGTCACGCCGACGATGGGTGCGGCAATCTTTTTCTCCACCTGCTCGATGTACGTCTTGTTCGCCTCGATCTGGCGCGTCTCGGCCTCTTTCGCTTTCTCGACGTCTTTTGGCTTGCTCGAGAAAAACGTCTTGCTGAAGTCGCGCGCAAACTCGCCGAGCTTTGTCTCAGGCGCACTAAATGCCGCCGAACGCTTCTCGCCTTTCCGTAATGCCTGGAGGATCTTGCGGTAATGCTTCACGTGCCGCTCCCCCCTCGGCTCGATGATGATCTGAAGCGCAGCGCCTTCACCCATGTGTTCTATCTTGGCAAAGGCATTCGTAATCGCATTTAACGGATCATAGTCAAAATCGGTGTAGTCCTTGAGCGGCAATGCAGGATGCTCCATAAGCCGCGCGGTCGAGATGAGCGACACGCCGCCTGCGGCGAAGATGTTGTAATCGGAAGGCTGCGGCACCAGATGCGCATCGGGGAAAACGGCGAGCAGCTGCTTCTCGAAAAGATTCCGCTTCTCATTTGGCACAGCGGCATAGAATTGCAATTCGGGACTGTCGGCGGGCACCGCGAGCTCGAGCGCATAGTAGTGCGGCTCGCCCCTGCCCGCGTCTTCGATCGACAGAAGGCCGGCATACAGCTGCTCCATGCCGGAAATGAGCTCTTTAAGCGTCTTCGTGCGCCCGCCCTGCTCTTCATTCTTCGGCTCCGGAAGCGCGATCTCATAAAGCGTCATCTTGAGCGCCTGGAAACGCGGTGCTTTCTCGTCGTACCCGGGCGCGAGGAGTCCCGCCGCGACATAGCGCACGAGGTAGCGATGAAAATCATCCGCAACATGCGGATCATTGAGTTTCTCGAGCACGGAAAGCGCATTCTTAATCCCCTTCTCCTCCATCGTCTGCTGCAAGCTCTTGATTGCTTGCTCGCTGCCGCCGAGATTGAGCTCGATAAGTATCATCTGCGCCGCGCTACTCGTCGCAGATTCGCTCATGCGGTAGTCGCTTGCGAGCACTTCTGCGGGCGCCGCCGCATGCGCGTGGATCTGTTCTGAAATGATTCTCACTCGCTCGTCAGGCCCGCTCCGCGCAAGCTCCGCCTCCTTGCGCGTTACCTGCTCGCGCAGATACGCGAGCTCCGCTTCGGGCGTGGACAACTTCGGTGCCGATTCCATTCCTTCTAGTATACTGCACCCGAATGATTAACTTCTTTCTCGCCTGTATACATCTCGACCCGATTGCCATCGTGCAAGCGGGAAGCTATGTCGGCATCGCGCTTCTCGTCTTCGCTGAGAGCGGGCTTCTCATCGGCATGTTCCTTCCCGGCGACTCACTCCTCTTCGCCGCAGGACTCCTCTCGGCCAGCGGCTTTCTTGCCGTAGGCCCTCTCATGATGACCGTCGTCGTCGCCGCAATACTCGGCGACTCGGCAGGCTACTGG
>CALRDY010000049.1 GCA_943355045.1 Candidatus Nomurabacteria bacterium
ACCTCGATGGGGAAGTACGAGCACTATAATTTTTTGACACTGACCGACAGCTTGCTAAGATAAACCCACAACCTTAAACAGTTGTATCAAGAGGCAGTGAGAGATTTGGCTCCGCGATCTGCCGGCAACACTTGAACGCGAGTTCAGCAGTGTGCCAATTCCAACCCACTCGGGGAAGATACCAGCATAATGTTTCGTTATGATAAAAACAGCAGAATTTGTGAGTCCGGGACATCCGGATAAGCGGTGCGACTTTATCGCCGATAGCATCCTCGATGCGTACCTCGCGGGCGACGCTCAGAGCCGTGTCGCGATAGAGATAATGGGCGGACATAATCTGATCAGCATTAACGGCGAAGTGACGTCGGCAGCGAAGCCGGATGTCACGGAGCTCGTGAAGAATATTGTCGGAGAAGAATACAAAGTTATTGAGAACATCGCGCTCCAGAGCAGAGAGATAGGCAGAGGCGTAGACCATGGCGGTGCCGGCGACCAGGGCATCATGAACGGCTACGCCACGAGCGAGACCGAGACCTTGATGCCGCTTGAGTACGAGCTCGCGCGCACGCTCTGCCGGAAGATATACGAGGTATATCCGTATGACGGCAAGACACAGGTGACGATACAGGACGGTAAGCCGACCGTGGTCATCGCGAGCTTCCAGAATTCTAAGAACGCGGACCTCCTGCCGCTCATGAAGAGTGTCATCCCTGATGCAGAAGAATATCTGGCGAACACGTCGGGGGAGTGGACGCAGGGCGGGTTCGACGCCGACACCGGCCTCTCCGGCCGCAAGCTCATCGTGGACAACTACGGTCCGGAAGTGGCTATCGGCGGCGGCTCGTTCTCGGGCAAGGACTACACGAAGGTGGACCGCTCTGGCGCGTACATGGCCCGCCGTATCGCGGTGCAACTTCTGAAGGTTCGCGGCGCAAAGACGGTGCACACGAAGCTCGCCTACGCTATCGGTAAGGCCGAGCCGGTCATGGCGGTCGCGGTGGTGGACGGCGTTGAAGAAAAAATTACCGAATACGACCTCACGCCGCTCGGCATCCGCACTACGCTTGCACTCAGCACGGTGAAGTATATCGACACCTGCACGTGGGGGCACTTCGGCCGCGGATTCAATTGGGATACATAAGCTTTAAGCCCGGAAGGTGACACCTCACGGTAACTCGCCGATCTCAAAGTCCTCAAACAATCCCTCCTCCATGAGGCGTTTTCAGGCGGGCAAGTCTGATATCATTCCCCGCATGGCGCATATTTTCTTAGATGAGAGCGGTCAGTTCACTAAACATAATCACGAGGAGTATTTTGTTGTTGCTTCATTTACTATCGGCGAGCCGAGACGAACGGCAAAAGAATTCCGGAAGTGGATGAGCTCCCGCTTCCCGAAGCGCATGCGTCGGCAAGCCGAAATCAAATGGGCGGCAACTGGCATTTCGGACGAGTTACGGCTGAGGACTTTGAAGCACATCTCTAATCTTGATGTGCGCATTCGCTATGTGTATCTCTTGAGGAACAATATCCCGAGCGAATATCGCAACGAGCATAAAATAAAGGATGGTCTCCTCTATACGAACGTTGTGGGTGAATTACTCGATATGTATTTGCCGAATACCGATGAGGATTTCAGAGTATTTTGTGACCAACGGAAGCTTTCGGGCCTGACAAAAGCAGATTTCAAGGAGGCTATCATCGCGCGGATGCTTCCAAATTTGCCGCAGAAGGCGATCATTCAAGTAGAGACTATCGACTCAACCTCAAGCGAAAATATACAAATTGCAGACTGGGTTGCCGGTGCACTTGCCCGCGGGCATGAGAAAGGCCATCTTGGCAATGAATGCCGGGCTATCTTGAAGGAGAATATTATTGGCGAAGGGAAAGAGCTCTTTAGCTTAGCTGCCTTATATGACTAGTCTCCTCATAAACAAAAAAGACCTGCCGAAGCAGGTCTTTTTTGTCGGAAGTAGCATCTTACGGAGCGGTTTTCCTCAGCTCAAGCCTCAGAATCTCTGAGGGAACACCGAGGCGCTCCATAAGGTATTAGTGCATACTCCCTGCGTGCATATTAGCACAGCGAGCCGTCGCTATCAACCGGTTGTGGATTGCTCAAAATCCGCTCGAGTCGAGCCGCTTAGTCGAGTTCCAGCAGGGCGTTTATGTAGTGTATGGCGATGCCATTGTAGCTTTCATTGGTGGCGAATGCCTCCTGGATATTTTGCATCTGCGTGTTGAGGGATGACAGCGAAGTATTGTAGAAGGTAATAGATGGGGGCAGGACATCTCCCGTCTCTTGGGCCACAATCACTTTCGTGCGGTAGTCGTCTGCGGCGCGTATCTCATCTTGGGAGATATGTATGGACCCGTCGGGTCCTTCGCTCTGATTGCGATAGGCCATCACGATAAGGGCGCTGCCCGGTCGGCGTTCGAGTTCATGGAGCAGGTGCGTCAGCGCATAACTGTAGCTCCAGCCATACAGGAATCGCGGCGTCTCGCCGCTTTCGCTATCGTAAAAGTCTGGAATGACGACGGAGAGCTTCAGGTCGCTTGTGCGCAGGCGCGTCACTGTCCTGCTCACGAGGTCGACAAAGTTGCGCAGGACAGTCTTCTTGTTTGTCTGGTAGGACGAAAGCAGGTAGGGCTCGACATCGTATTGGAATCCGCGCAGTTTCTCAGTGTGCGTGGCGTTGTATTGCAGTACATAATCCACCACGGCAAAAGCTTTGTACTCGTTTCCCGGCTCTGCCCAGTTTCTCCACCCAGCCTCGGCATCTACGGTCATATCGTTTTCGTGCGCCGCTGCGATGAAATTCTCAAGAATGCCGTCAAAGGCTTTTTTCTTCGCTTCTTTTTCCGGACCCTCAGGCATGACGTAGATATCCAGATACGTATCTATAGAAAGGTAGATGTTACGGATGCCGTTTTTCTTCGCGCCGGAGATGACGGAGTCCCAGTATGCCGGCGTCAGATTGAAAGTCGGCGTCCAGAGCCATACGCCTTTTTCCGGCTGGTCTGTTCCGGGCGTCGATGTGTTCGTCTCGAACGAATTTCCGACGCTGGCCAGGAAATCTTCCTTGTCGACTACCGCGAGATCCGTAAATCGCTGGTCGGTTGCTACGGCATTTTTCGTGATGTGTGTGTCTGAATATTGAGTCGGGTAGAGAGTATGTTTCTTCTGCTCCACCGTGGCGAGGGGCGCGTGCGCCGCGCTCTGCGCGTAGAGCAGGGAGAGCAGGCTGATGCTGATGGCTCCGACGATTCCCGCATATATATGAATCCGCGATTTCTTTCTCCGCATGATGTATGCGTACAGTGTAATCTATTCTACGCTTCGCATCTCAACTGCAAACAGAAGAGCGGGGACGCCGCCTCGGAAGTTTCGCTTCCGAGGCGCTTGTGGTTGCGG
>CALRDY010000050.1 GCA_943355045.1 Candidatus Nomurabacteria bacterium
TCCCATGAATTCCCGCCACGGTCTCACCACAAGCTCAGACTGTGACGATTCTGTCTCATCACGTTCCACGAAAAACTGAAGCGGAAGTCCTGCATCCCAGCGAGAAGCACGAAGAAACTCTCTCAGTAAGGACGGGCGCCGCTTTCGCATAACGACCTCCTTCGTTAGAGCGCATGAAGAATTCATGCGCGTGCCAGGATTATACCGCAAAAACTTTTAAAAGAAAGCTCGCTGTCTACAAAGCTTTCTTATGATATTCTCTTGCTAATGACTTCCCTCGAGGCAAAACGGCACACGCTCGCACATCTTCTGGCACAGGCGGTCTCGAATCGGTATCCGAACGCGCAACTCACGCTCGGGCCTGCCATCGACACCGGCTTTTATTACGATATCGACTTCGGTACGGAAAAGATCGGAGACGCCGACCTCCCCAAGCTTGAAGCGGCCATGCGGAAGCTCTTGCCGTCATGGAAAGAGTTCACGTCGGAAGAAGTGACGAAGGGTGCAGCTCTCGAAAAATTCTCGAGCGCGACCGGCGTCAATCCCTACAAAGCGGAGCTCATCGAAGGAATCGTCGAACGCGGAGAAAAGATCACGCTGTACACCTGCGGAAAATTTACCGACCTTTGCCGTGGCGGCCACGCGGAACATCCTGCAAAAGAGATCGCAATCGACTCATTCAAGCTCGACCGTGTCGCGGGCGCCTACTGGCGCGGCGACGAGAAGAATCCGATGCTGACCCGCATCTACGGCCTCGCTTTCGATACGAAAGAGGAGCTCGACGCGTATCTCGCGCAACGAGAGGAAGCGAAGAAGCGTGACCATCGCAAGATCGCGAAAGAACAGGGTCTTTTGGTCTTTTCCGATCTTGTGGGTTCCGGTATGCCGATGTTCACTCCGAAAGGCAATGTCATCCGTTCGGAAATCATACATTTCTCACGCGAGCTGAACGCTGAGCTCGGTTTCGGCGAAGTGCACACGCCAAATATAAATAAAGGAGAGCTCTTTAAGATTTCCGGGCATTATGATCAATACAAAGACGACATGCTGACCGTGCACTCGCAGTACGTCGAGGACGAGATGTTCCTGAAGCCGATGAACTGCCCGCAGCACACGCAGATATATGCGTCCGAGCCGCGCAGCTATCGCGATCTCCCCGTCCGCTTCTCCGACTTCGCCGTTCTCTATCGCGACGAACGTCCCGGCGAACTCTCTGGCCTGACCCGGCTGCGCGCCTTCTCGCAAGATGACGGACACATCTTCTGCCGCGAAGATCAGATAGAGAGCGAGATATCAAATGTCCTCGCAGCGATTCAGAAAGCGCTCGCAATATATCGCATCAGTTATTGGGTACGCCTCTCGCTCCGTGACCCGGCAAAAAAGGAGAAATACATCGGCGAGGATGCCGTGTGGGAAAAGGCGGAAGCCATCATGCGGAAACTCCTTACGGAAAAAAATGTTTCGCATAAAGAGGCCCTCGGCGAGGCGGCATTTTACGGCCCTAAGATGGACATTATGGCCGTCGACGCGATCGGGCGCGAATGGCAGATATCAACCATCCAGCTCGATCTGAACATGCCGGGCCGTTTCAAGCTCGAATACGCTGCGGAGGATGGCACCAAGAAAACGCCCGTCATGATACATCGAGCGCTTACCGGTTCTCCTGATCGTTTTATGGGTATCCTCATCGAACACTATGCCGGCGCGTTCCCGCTGTGGCTTTCGCCGGTGCAGGTAAAGATCCTTTCCGTCAGTGAAAAGCATATCGCGTATGCGAAAGAAGTTTCAGATGCTCTGAAAGCAGCGAACATCCGCGTAGAGATAGACGACGCGAACGAGTCGCTCGGAAAGAAGATCCGCACTGCGAAGACGGAAAAGATCCCCTACCTGCTCGTCGTGGGCGACAAGGAAGCCGAAGAGAAAACTGTTTCCGCAGACAGTCGCGACCACGGGAAATTGGAGGCGATGCCGCTTACGGACTTCATCGGCCGCGCGACTGAAGAGATCAAAGTACGGAAATAAATCAGGCACCGAGGACGGCGAGCGCGCGCATGAGCGCAAGCTTTGCGCCGGTCACGCCGGTCGAATAGCTCGCATCGATAGCCGTCGCAAGCGCAGCAACGACTTTCTCCAAGGTCGGCGTCGAGAGTCTCGCGGTCAACCGTGCCATTTCAACGTCACATACGGTTCCGTCGATACGAGAGCGATATACATCATCAAGGAGTCCGGTAACTGCCGACATAAGCTGTTCCGATGTTCCGCCACCACGCACTTGCTGGCGCAGACCGGCAAAGACTGCCGCTCGATCGCCTTCGATAAGCGCGATGGCAAAGCCGCGAACCGATGCCGGAGCCGTGCTTGGCTCGACAGTCGTTTCTACAGCCTCATGAATCGGCTCGACGTTTGAGTATATCGGCTCGACATTCGGTACTGTTTCCACGATGCGTTCGGCGACCGGCACTGACTTCTCGCGCGAAAGCCCTTTGACGATATCTTCAATCGAAAGCGCGCCATCACGACCGAAAGATTTGAAGCCTTCGTGCGTAGAGTACCCGCGTGAGATCGGGGATGGCGGTTCGGATTTCGCATTGTTCGTAGAAGGTGCAGGCGCTATCGCAGCACTGACAACGCGTATGTGCGGAAGTTTTTGTGCATTCACAGTCGCGGAGATGCGCGTGCCGAAAAACTGCATCCAGTGATATGTAAAAGGCGTCATGCGGAAAAGCACGACGTACGCGAGCGCGAGCGACCAGCCGATAAGTGCGAGCCAATAAAGTGCCGTCCCTACGGGACCGAGATCAAGTCCGGTGTACGGAATCTGCGAAAGATAGAGGTAGGCGAACGGTTGTGCGCCCATTCGCGGAAGTGCCGAGAGCGTAATGATGGGCGAAGCTGAACCGCCGCCTCCGCCGCCGCCACTGCCGGAAGAAGGCGGTGCTGGCGGCGGCGGTACCGGATCAGGAACAGGAGCGGGTGCAGGAGCTGGAGCTGGTGCAGGAGCGGGCGCTAGCGCTAGAGCGACAGGCGCAGAAGCTGGCGACACATCTGCAATGAGTGCCGGTGGTGGTGGAATTCTAATTATCGGAGGTAGTGGTGGTGGTGGCGGCGGCGGGGGTGGAGGTGGGGGTGGTGGTGGCGGCGGT
>CALRDY010000051.1 GCA_943355045.1 Candidatus Nomurabacteria bacterium
GGTATCAAAGGACGCCAGGAGATTATCGACCTCGTAAAGACGGCTGAGCAGCTTGAGGCGGCGAAGGCCGTGATGGCGACGCTCGCAAAGGAGGGCAAGACGGTCCTTTTCGTCGGCGGGAAAGTCGAGATCGCTTCGCTCGTTAAAAAGGCGGCGCAGGAGATCAATGCGCCTTTCGTCGCTGCGCGCTGGCTCGGCGGTACCATCTCCAACTGGAATGAGATAAAGAAGCGCATCGACCGGCTCGCAGAGCTCATCGAGAAGGGTGCCGCGGGCACACTCGCCAAGCAGCATACGAAGCTTGAGCTCGTCTACATCGACCGTGAGAAGAAGCGTCTCGTGGAACGCCTCGACGGCATCACAACGCTCCTTAAGCGACCGGACGCACTTCTTGTCGTCGATACGAAGCACGAGAAGCATGCGGTCAAGGAGGCAAATGATGCGGGCATCCCTATCATCGCCATCATGAGTTCGGACTGCAATCTCAAAGAGGCGGCGTATCCGATTGTCGCGAACGATACTTCCCGCAAGACGGTAGAGCTCATACTCTCCGAGCTCGTCGAGGCGTTCGCGAAGGGTCAGGCGGCGTAAGCGTCGCAAGTAAAGCTTGCCCCAAGCGTTCGTGCGACGGTGCATCACGGCGTGTTATTATCTTTCAATACCTATGGAAATTACGACTGACAGCATCAAAGAATTGCGGGAAGCGACGGGCGTATCCGTCATGCAGTGCAAGAAGGCGCTTGAAGAGGCAGGCGGCGACCTCGCGAAAGCGACCGTCATCCTCAAGAAGCACTCGGCTGCGTCTGCGGAGAAGAAAGCGGACCGCTCTCTCGCCGCAGGCGCGATAGGGAGTTATACGCACGATGGGAACATCGGCGCGATGGTGCTTCTCTCCTGCGAGACTGACTTCGTCGCCAAGAATCCTGAGTTTGCGGCGCTCGCGCGCGAGCTCGCGATGCATGTTGCGGCGACAAATCCGGCTTACCTCTCGACCGATGAGATCCCTGCGGAGGCGAAGCAGGCTGCGACCGCCGTTTTCGAGAAAGAGGTTGCTGATAAGCCGACCGAGATGCAAGCGAAGATCCTCGAAGGGAAATTGGCGAGCTACTTTCGCGACCAGGTATTCCTCGAGCAGCCGTTCATCAAAGACGAAAGCAAGACCGTGCGCAGCCTGTTGAACGAGGCGACGCAGAAGTTCGGAGAGCGCATCGAGATAGGTCGTTTCGCGCGCCTCTCTTCGCGCTAGCCATGGGGCACCTCATCTTCATCCTTACGACGCTCGTGCTCCTTGCGGGGTTCGTGGTGCTTTCCGGGTATGAAGAGAAGCGAGGCATGCGTCTGTTTACGCCTTTCCGCATGCGTCTCGATAAGAATGTCGCGCGCGTCGAGTTCATCCTGGCGCATGTCGACTTCGGCGCGTTCCTGCTCGATGAGATGCGCCGCATCGCGGCGCGCGTCGGGCATGATGTCGCGCACATCTCGCTCCTCGCGGTGCGCGCCGCTGAACGCCTCCTTACGCGCGCCGTCCGCTACCTCCGCACATTGCACGTGGCCGATATCGCGCCACGCGAGAGCGCGCGCGGGTACGTGAAGACGCTCGCCGATTTCAAGGGTCGTCTCAAAGCGACACATCCGAAGATTCCTGATATACATTAGGGCAGGATGGTCTGTTTTTTGTTCGCCGGGGTAAACTTCTTCCTCGAGGACTCGGAGAAGTTTTCCTTCGGCTCGCTCGGAGAACACGGAAATGAATGCAGACACTCACTTCCGTCTTTCCTCGTTCGCCGGGGTAGCTCAGTTGGTAGAGCAACGGTTTTGTAAACCGTAGGTTCGCGGGTTCAAGCCCCGCCCCCGGCTCTTGTATGTCCGCATGCTATGCTGGAGGAGTATGCGGTATCCGTTCTATGATTCGCCGGAATATCGAAGCAAGCAAGCGCAAGGTACTAAAAACAATGCCGCAAAAGGCGTTTACGAGCACTTGAAAAAGTCAGAGCAGAGGCTTTGCGCCCGAGACGGTTGCGGCGAGGTTTTCACAGCATCTCATTCGGATCCGAAAAAATTCTGCAGTCGAAATTGCTCAGCCACGGTAAACAACTCTAAACGAATATGGCCTGAAAGCGTAAAACGGAAAATAGCCGAAGCCGCGACAAATAGGCCCGGCCCGTTCAAAGGAGTTCTGAAAGTTCCGAGGATCACTGCTGTGTGTGCTAATCCAAAATGCGGAAAAGTGTTCACTCATGAGCGCTATCGCGTGCGGAAGTATTGCAGCGTCCATTGCAATATAACGGTCACGGGGAGCCAGCCCACTTCACCAAAAGCTTCACGAGGAAAGGCTGGGGTTCGTAGAGACGTGAGCGATTCAATCTACTTTTACAGCAGATGGGAAGCCAATATGGCGCGACTGTATACCCACTTAGGGGTAACATGGGAATATGCGCCAAGATCCTTCGACATCGGCGGGCAAATATACACGCCGGATTTTTATCTGCCAGAGACCGATACATATGTGGAGGTCAAGAACTTCTGGGGAGAGTATTCACGGATACGGGACACAAAATTCAGAGCCACACATCCCGCGGTTCGCCTCGAGGTCATCTTGAAAGTAGAATATCTCGAGCTTGAGCAAGCATACGCGCATCTCATTCCGCGTTGGGAGTATAAATACAGCGTGTTCAATGCGCCTTCGGTGCAAACGGTTATTGTTATCTAAAGCGTCTGATTCCGACTCTCGGCTCAAAGTTTTGAGGTGGTCGTCGCGAGTGCGCCTTTCGGGAATTGTTTCTCGAGATCGGTTAAAGAGGTAAAGCCGTAGGACGGTTTGCCGTTGATGACGAAAGCGGGGAGCGTATTTTTCACTTTGGTAACGGCGATGAGGGTCTTCAGGGCGCCGAGGTCGAGATTGTAATCAAAAGAATAGACGCGTAGTTTCGGATATGTGTCGCGCAGGTAGGAAAGCGCATAGCCCGCCCGGTCGCAGTCGGCGCAGTCGCCGGCATTGCTATAGAAATAGAGAACCATGACGGGCGGCTTCGTGCCGCAGGCCGCAGCGAGCTGTTTGGTAATGAGGTAGTCGCGGATCTCGAGCAGAGAATACTGATCCTTCAGGCGCAGCACTTGCGCATTATCGCTGCCGAGCTGGCTC